>CAJAFD010000460.1 GCA_903938935.1 uncultured Opitutia bacterium | reverse complement strand
TTCCGCGCATGAGGGTGCGGTTCGGGTTCCGCCCATCGGACGCGGGCAACACCACGCTGCTTCGATCCAAGAACCAAGCTCGTTGAACGGCCTAGATTTTTTCCGGACGGAATTGCCCGCGGCGATGAAGGGCGCGATCACGGAGTGTTCACGCAAGGACTGGCCGCGGTCGCAGGACTACGACCGCGGCAGATGTTGGACGTACGGAGTTAAGCGCTGAAAAAAATCAGACGCTCTCGAGCAACTTATAAAGCCGGGCGACCATCGGCGTGGCGTCTTCGAGGAGGCCGGCGCTGATGAGGGAATTGTCGAGGATCTGCTCGGCGACGAGTTTGGCTTTTTCGGGCGCCGTCGCATGCGTTTCGAAGAGGCGCTTCATCACGACGGAGCGAGGGTTGATCTCGAGTGTGACCTTCACGGGTTCGTCGGCGCCGTCTTTTTTCATGGCCTTCATCATGCGGCGCATCTGCGGGGACATGAATTTGTCGGCGTTGACGGCGAGGGCCGGCGAGTCGACGAGGCGGTCGCTAGCTTTCACTTCCTCGACGCGGGCGCCGAGGGTTTCCTTCAGCCAAGTCGTAAGTTTCTTCGTGTCGTCTTCGCTGAGGGCGCCCTCGGGTTTCGGGATGTCGGAGAGTTTGACGTCGGCGTGATCGGCGGCGGTGAGTTTCTTGCCCTCGAACTCGCGGACGTTGCTCATGACGTATTCATCGACGGCTTCGTAGCAGAAGATGACCTCGAGGTTGCGGGCTTTGAAGCCTTCGAGATACGGGCCGGATTCGAGGGCGGCGCGGTTCGGGCCGACGAGGTAGTAAATTTCTTTTTGGTCGGCGCCCATGCGGCCGACGTAATCGGTGAGGGAGGTGGTCTTGCCCTTGTCGGTGAGGGAGGATTCGAAGCGGAGGAGTTTGGTGAGTTGCTCCTTGTGCGTGTAGTCCATCGCGGCGCCTTCTTTGAGGAAGATGCCGAACTCAGCGTAAAATTCGTTGTAGGTCTCAGGGCGGGCTTCGGCTTCGTCGGCGAGGAATTTCAGGAAGCGCTTTGTGACGACTTTGTTGAGTTTCTCGATGAGGGAGCGGTCCTGCATCGTCTCGCGGGAGATGTTGAGCGGGAGGTCTTCGCTATCAATGACGCCCTTCATGAAGCGCAGCCATTCGGGGAGAATGTCCTTGGGTTTGGCGTCGATGAGGACCTTGCGGCAGTAGAGCGAGACGGAGGCCTCGAGGCGGGACATGCCGAATTTTTCGGAGTTGTCCTTGGGGAGGAAGAGAAGGGCGTTGATGGCGAGCGGGGCGTCGGCGCTGAAGTGCAAGCGCAGGCGGGGCTCGTCGTGGGCGTGGGACTGGAATTTGTAGAACTCGGTGTATTCCTCGTCCTTGATCTCGTTCTTGGAACGCAGCCAGAGTGCCTGGATGGTGTTGATGCGTTTGCCGTTGAGGTTAATCGGGAAGGAAACAAACGCGCTGTAACGCTCGAGGATTTCTTTGATTTTCCATTCTTGAGCGTAGTCGCCGCAGTCGTCTTTGAGCTCGATGACGATTTTGCAACCGCGATGGAGATCGTCGGCCGCTTCGACTTCGTAGCTGCCGGAGCCGTCGCTTGACCAGACGTGGCCAGCTTCGCCGGCGCGCCAAGAGTGAGAGTAAACTTTGACGGACTTCGCGACCATGAACGCCGAGTAGAAACCGACGCCGAACTGGCCGATGAGATTGGTGTTCTTGGCGCCGCCTTCGCCGAGGGCTTTGAGAAATTGCTTGGAGCCGGAGTGGGCGATGGTGCCGAGGTTTTCGACGAGTTCGGCGCGGGTCATGCCGATGCCGAAATCTTCAATCGTGAGGGTTTTGGCTTTGTCGTCGGTGGTGACGTTGATCGCGAGCTCGGCCTTATCGTCAAAAATGTCTTTTTCCGTGATCTGCGTGTGGCGCAGCTTTTCGAGCGCGTCGGAGGCGTTAGAAACCAATTCGCGGACGAAGATTTCTTTTTCCGTGTAGAGCGAATGAATGACGATATCGAGGAGCTGCTTGATCTCGGCTTGGAACTCGAATTTTTGCGGAGCGGGCGTGGACATAGTTAGCGTGAAGGTAGGTTAAAAGGTGGTAGTGGGAAGCGTTGAAAACGAAACGAGCCCGCTATTTTAGCGGGCTCGGCAAAAAATCAAGCGACTCGTTTACTATTTTGGCGCTAAAGATTTCAGCGGGGTGAGGGTAACGGGGCCGATGAGGCCGGAAGGCTGGAGCGGCCAACCGCTGGCGTCGAAGGGTTGGTAGTTGATGTTTACGATGTTGGCGTCGCGCATGATTTTCCAAGGCAGTTTGCGCTGGTCCATGTCGCGGATGCGATTGGCGGCGAGGTTGGTCACGTCGAGTTCGAGGACGTTGCGGCCGGGTTGAAGAAAGGCGCCTACGCGCACGCGGAATGGCAGGCTCCAAGCGGTGGCGACCGGGCGCCCATTCAAGATGACGCGGGCGGATTCGCGGACGTCGCCGAGATCGAGGAGCCAGTCATCAGCTGCGGTCGTGGGCGCGGTGAACTCGAGGCGGTAACGCGCGGTGCCGCCGAAGCGTTGGGCTTCGATGCCGCCGAGCGTGGTCCACGATTGGAGTGACGCGGTCTCGAGGGCAGGTGGCAGCTCGGGGCCGCCTTTGAGAAAAGTGATTTTCCACGTCCCGCTCAGGGTGACCGGTGCGCCGGCGGGTTGGCGGTAAGGCCAGACGGCGCCGGGGGCGGGCGTGGGCGAAGTGCGGAGTACCAGAGATTCGCCGGGGGCGAGTTGGAGATACACGCTCTGATCGCTAAGGGCGGCGCGACCGTGTTGGTCGTTTAACGGATTGAGGAGGCTGACGGTGGCGGCGGGTACGCCGAGTTTCACCCAACCCTCGAAGGTTTGGGCGCCGAGGTTGGCGATGAAGTAGTCGTGGGCGCCAGGGCCGGAGGTGCGCCGGATGAAATTAAGGCCAGCGTCGACGAAGGTTTCGCGGCGGACGTGCGGATCGACGGCGGCGAGCACGTCGGTAGCGACGATGACTTGGGGACGGAGTTGCGCGAGGGCGGCTTGGAACGCGCTGCGACGCTCGGCGAGGCGGCCGAAGCCGGGGACGTCCTCGGGCAGTTTCTCAAAAATGATTTTTGCGCCGGCGGCGGCGAGGGCGGCGAGTTTCTGCGCGGTGGCGACGGGCATGCGGCGCGTCGCGGGGACGACGAGGACGCGGTAACGGGTGTTGCCGCCCGTGAGGAGCGCGCCGGCTGCGGGGCGGGTTTGCTGGAGCTGAGCGTCGGAGATGTAGTCAAAGGTGTAGCCTTTGGCCATGAGGGCGCGGGCGAGTTTGCCGACGGGTTGGTCGGGGAGCCATTTTACGTGGTGAACGGTGAAGGTTTTGACGGTGCCGGCTTCGTCGTCGAGGAGGTCTTCGAAAGGCCAATAAAGCAGGATGTCATTGTCGGGCTGGCCGCGTTGCAGGATGGATTGGACGCGGGCGACGTAGTGGTTGAGGGCGCTAAAATCGTCCCACCACGGGTTGTTGGGATTGAATTGAGTGGCGGCGTAGAAAAGCCAGCCGGGCCAAGGGGCGTCTTGCGGCGAGTAAACGGCGCCGTGGTAAAAGATGTGGTTGATGCCGTCGGTAAAAATGCGGTCGAGCTCGGGCTTCACGAAGGCGAGGGATTCCTTCCAGTGATCGCGGAGCCACGTGGCGGTTTCGCTGGAGGCGAGCGGGTGGCCGGCGACGTGCGAGGCGGACGAGGCGAGGCGAACGACCAGGGATTCGGGGAGGTCTTGGTTATTGTTGGCGATGTCGGCGGCGTCGCGGCGGAGGCCGGGGATGGGAAAGGGCGTGGAACCAAAAATCTCGGTTTCGGCGATGTCGGCGTTGGCGTAGAGATCGAGGAGATTACCCGGTGCGCCGTGGCTTTGGTTGCGCACGATGTAGCCGTGATCATGCGACCATTTTACCCACGTGCGCAGGTAGTTGAGGTGGAGCTGGGCAAGGGTGTCGCGGTAGTCGCTCTTGATGCGGCCGAGGGTTTCGCGCCCGAGGCTTTCTTGATCGAGTTTCGCGATGTCGGACGACGAGCGCGCGAGCAGGGCAGCCGCGTAGTCTTGGATATCGTAGCCGTGCATCTCGCGGAAAACCTCGGGGAGCCGTGCGGTCCAGTTGGCTCCGTAGTATTCGAAAGAGTCGTGGAACTGGCCGCGGACAAGACCGGGCGGGAGCTTGTTGGCGGTGAACGACTGATCGAACTTTGATAAATAACGGGTCACGGCTTCAGGCGAATACGGGTCGAGGACGAGACCCTCGCCGCCGGGCGCGGGGCGCTTCACGGCTTGGCGGGTGGGCTCGCCGACGATTTTGCCGTTTTTGAGGACGGCTTTGGTGTTCGCGTCGTCGGCGGTGACGGACGGACCGCCAAAGGGCCAACCCGTGCCCGTCGCCATGTCGAGGCCGAGGTTGAGCCGCTGGGCTTCGCGGCCCGTGTGTTCGAGCATCGCGACCCATTGCGGGGAGAGGTAATCAATGTAGCGCGCCTCGTAGCCTTTAGCGCCGTAGATGGGTGTGACCTCGACGCCACCGAGGCCGGCGGCGGCAAACTGTTCGAGCTGGCGCGTGAGGTTGGGCCGATCCACGGCGCTGCCGGGCCACCACCAGCGCGTCCACGGTTTGTTTTCGCGGGTGATTGCGGGCCAGCCGAGAGCGGGGTTTTCGGCGGCGGGCAGTGCAGTGCCGAGCGCGAGGGAAAATAATGCGACGCAGGAGCGGGGTGAGAGGCGCATAAAGTCGGAATGTAGGTTGGCGCGGGTAACGGGCAAACGGCCGTGAATCGGACAGTGGGAGAAAATCGATCCGAGTGAACCCGAGTGAAAACGCGTGACCCGATCTGGATTGATCTGGATTGCGCGAGGGCGCGACGAAACGAGTTTAGTTTTTTTCGCCCCAGATTTTGGGAACCTGGAAAGCCGGATCGCGGGGCTGAACTTTCGGCGCAACCGCTTGGGCCGCGAAGGTCGCGTAACGGGCGCGGAGTTCGGCGACTTTGGCGGGCTGAGTGGCGGCGAGATTAGTTTTTTCGTAGGGATCTCGGGCGAGGTTAAACAATTCCACGGATTCGTCGGCCGACTTTTTTTTCTTGGATTTTTTGGCCGCGGTGGGAGCAGGGTTTTCGGCGTCTTCGCTGTCGTTCGCGCTGCCGTTGAGGACGAGTTTCCAGTCGCCCATGCGGATGGCGCCGCTGGTGGGCGTGGTGTTGAGCAAAATCGCGTCGTGTGGCGAAGGTGCGCCCGCGGCGATGGCGGCCCACGCATCGCGGCCATCGAGCGGGAGTTTTTGTTCGAGCGAGGCGCCGGCAAGTCGGGCGAGCGTCGGGTACCAATCGACCATGTGCAGCGGTGCATCGACGGTGCTGCCGGGTTTGATGTGGCCGTCCCACGTGGCGAAGGCGCACACGCGTACGCCGCCTTCATAGAGCGTGCCCTTGCCGGCGCGGAGCGGGCCGTTGCTGGTGACGCGGCCGGGCGAGGGGCCGCCGTTGTCGCTGGACCAGACGATGAGGGTGTTTTGACGGATTCCTTTGGCTTCAAGAGCGGCGACGATCTGGCCGACGGCTTCGTCTTCGGCGGCGACCATGCCGGCGTAGGTACGACGTGGTTCCGCCAGCGCTGCGTAGGGTTTTTTATAATGTTCTGGGACTTGGTGGGGTGAGTGAACGGCGTTGAATGGCACGTAGAGAAACAGCGGTTGATCTGCGGATTTTTTCTTAATCAAGCGAACAGCTTCGCGGGCGATGAGGTGCGTCGAGTAACCTTCGTCGTGGTTCACGCGGTCATCGCGGTGCCAATCAAAACCGCCGTCGCGCTCGTGGGTGTAGTAGTCGATGTTGCCGTTGTAGTGGCCGTATTGGTGGTCGAAGCCGCGGCGGGTTGGAAGGTAGGCGGGATCGTAGTGACCGAGGTGCCATTTGCCGACGATGGCGGTGGTGTAACCGGCGGCTTTGAGCATCTGCGGCAAGGTGCGTTCTTCGAGCGGCAGGCCGTATTGGGCCCAAGGGCGGACGACGCCGATTTGTAGGCCATGGCGCATCGGATAACGCCCCGTGAGAAAAGCCGCGCGCGTCGGCGAACACACGGGCTGAACGTAAAATTGCTCGAGTTTCGCGCCGGCGGCGGCGAGTCGATCAAGGTGCGGGGTTTTAATTTCGGGACTGTGCCAACCGACGTCGGCCCAACCGTGGTCATCCGATAGAATAAAAACGATATTTGGTCGCAGGGCGGCGCTTTCGGTCGCGGGCGCCGCGATGCTAGGCGCGACGACGGCGAGTATCAGGAAAAGAACGACGGGGAATTTCATGGCGGGATGGGGTAAATAAAAACGTCGCTCGTTTCCCGTCGAGCCGTGGCGGTGGAGTAACCCCAGCGGCGCTTAGCCGCCGAGGTAGGTGGCTTTGAGCTGTGGATCGGCGCGGAGTTTTTTGCTCTCGCCGGCCATCACGATGCTGCCGGTCTCGAGGACGTACGCTTGTTGGCTGACTTCGAGGGCGAGGTTGGCGTTTTGTTCGACGAGTAAAATCGTGATGCCGTGGCTTTGGTTAATCTCCACGATTTTCTCAAAAATGGTGCTGATGAGACGCGGGGCGATGCCGAGGGACGGCTCGTCGAGCATCAGGAATTTCGGGTTGCCCATGAGCGCGCGGCCGATGGCGAGCATCTGTTGTTCGCCGCCGGAAAGCGTGCCGGCGGTCTGTTTCAAGCGCTCTTTCATGCGCGGGAAAACGCTGAAGACGTACTCGCGGTTTTTGGCGATCAGGGCTTTGTCGGAGAGGAGGTAAGCGCCCATCGACAGGTTTTCATCGACGGTGAGATTGGAGAACACCATGCGACCCTCGGGGACGTGGCTGAGGCCGCGGGCGACGATCTGGTGCGCGGGCAGCGCGGTGATGTCTTCGCCGAGGAATTCGACTTTGCCGGTCTTGGCGCGGAGCAGGCCGGAGATCGTGCGCAACGTGGTGGTTTTGCCTGCGCCGTTGCCGCCGATGAGCGTGACAATCGCGCCCGCGGGAATCGAAAACGAGATGCCGCGCAAGGCGCTGATCGAGCCGTAGCTGACGTGGAGATCGGTGACGGTGAGCATGCTCAATGGTGCGAGAGGGCGGTTTGATGGTCTTCGCCCAAGTAGGCTTCGATGACTTTCGGGTCGCGCTGGATTTGGGCCGGGTTGCCCTCGGCGATCTTCACGCCGTAGTCGAGAACGGCGATGCGTTGGCAGACGCCCATGACGACTTTCATCGAGTGCTCCACAAGCAATATCGAGAGATTAAATTGTTTTTGGACCTGCTGGATGAGGCGGACGAGTTCTACTTTTTCCGTCGGATTCATACCGGCGGCAGGTTCGTCGAGGAGTAGCAGTTTCGGTTTCGTGGCGAGGCAGCGGACGATCTCGAGTCGGCGCTGTTCACCGTACGGAAGACTCTTGGCGGGGGCGTCGCGGAAACGGCGCAGATTGAAAATATCGAGCAGCTCTTCGGCGCGGCGGGTGATCGCGGCTTCGTCGGCGCGGAAGGCCGCGCCCCGGATGAGTGCCTGCACGGGGTTGGTGCCGCGGTGGAGGTTGCAGGCGACGCGGACGTTGTCGAAGACGCTTAGGCTGCCGAAGAGTCGGATGTTTTGAAACGTGCGCGCGATGCCGAGGGAGACGATCTCGTTGACGCGCAGACCGGCGAGGGGCGTGCCGTTGAATGTGATGGCGCCGTCCGTGGGCTGGTAGACGCCCGTCATCAAATTAAAGACGGTGGTTTTGCCCGCGCCGTTGGGGCCGATGAGGCCGACGAGTTCGTTGTCGCCGACGGTGAGATCGACGGCGTTGACGGCGGTGAGGCCGCCGAAGCGAATCGTGGCGCGGTCGAGTTGGAGGAGCGGGGCGGACATCAGAGTTTCGCCTTTCCGAATTTGAAGTTAAACAAGCCCTGCGGCCGCGCGAGCATGAGCACGATGAGCATCAACGAATAGATGATCATGCGGTATTCCGCGATCGGACGGAGCAGTTCGGGCAAAAGCGTGAGGAGAATCGCAGCGAGGATCACGCCGAGCGTGTTGCCCATGCCGCCGAGAATAACCATGACCACGATCTCGATACTCTTCGTGAAATCGAAACCCGTAGGCGTGATCGTCATCTTAAAGTGCCCGTAAAGTCCGCCCGCCGTGCCGGCAAAAAACGCGCCGATCACGAAGGCGACGATCTTGTAGCGCGTGGTGTTGAGGCCCACCGCTTCAGAGGCGATCTCATCGTCGTGCGTGGCGAGGAAACCGCGGCCGTAGGTGGAATTCACGAGACACGTGACGACGAACACCGTGAGCCCCACCAATGCGAGTACCCAGAAAATCGTCGTGTACGCGGGAATACCGTTGAGGCCGAGGGCGCCGCCGAGGGGTTCGAAATTTTGGAAAATCACGCGGATGATTTCGCCGAAACCGAGCGTCACGAGCGCGAGGTAATCGCCTTTCAAGCGCAGCGACGGCACGCCGACGGCGAGACCCGCGAGGGCGGCGGCGCAACCACCGGTGATTAGCGCCGCCAGAAACAGGCTACCTTGTTGGAGCGCGGTGCCGCCGCTTTCGCCAAGTAAGCGTGGACCGAGAAAAACACTGACCGCGGCGGCCATGTAGGCTCCGACGGACATAAAGCCAGCGTGGCCGAGGGAGAATTGGCCCGTGTAGCCGTTTACGAGGTTGAGCGAGACGGCGAGGATGATGTTGATCCCGACGCCGGTGAGGACGTCGAGGAAGTACGGGTCCATCCGGTCCGAGAAATGCGATAGGCCAAAAGCGCAGGCCAACGTCGCGAGGAGATAAAGATGCGGGCGGGGCATGGCGGGCTCAGACTTTCTCAATCGTGAATTTGCCGAGGAGGCCGGCGGGTTTGAAGAGTAGAATCACGATGAGAATCGCGAAGGCGATGGCGTCCTTGTACGTGGAGAATTGGCTGCCGCCGATGAACGTCTCAACGGTCCCGAGTAACAAACCGCCGAGGGCCGCGCCGGGGATGTTGCCAATGCCGCCGAGGATGGCTGCGACGAAGGCCTTGAGGCCGGGCATCACACCCATAAGCGGGTCGATGGACGGGTAATTCATCGCGTACAAAATACCGCCGGCCGCCGCGAGCGCGGAGCCGAGGCCGAAGGTGAAAGAGATGACGACGTTGTTGTTCACGCCGACGAGTTGAGCGGCCTTGGGGTTGAGCGAGACCGCACGCATCGCCGTGCCGATCTTGGTTTTGAAAACGATGAGTTGGAGCGCGATCATCAATAGAATCGCGACGCCGATCACGAAGACTTGATTGCTCGAGATAGTGAGAGAACCGACGTGATAATTGGCCGTGGGGAAAATCTGCGGGAACGTGCGGGGCGCGGCGCCGAAGACGATCTGGCCGGTGTATTCGAGGAGCAACGAGACGCCGATGGCCGTGATGAGGACGTTGAGCGTGGGGCCGTGCCGCAGCGGGCGGTAGACGACGCGCTCGATGAACATGCCGAGAAGCGCGCAACCGATCATGGCCCCGCTGAGGACGAGTAAGCCGCCCCAAAGCGTGCCTTCGGGGACGAGTTTCCCTAGATAATAACCAATAAAAGCGCCGACCATGAAGACATCGGAGTGGGCGAAGTTGATGAAGCGGAGGACGCCGTAAACCATCGTGTACCCGAGCGCGATGAGCGCGTAGATAGCGCCGAGGGAGAGGCCGTTGAGGAGTTGCTGGAGGAATTCGGACACTGAAAAAAGGAGGTGAAAGGGCGCAGGTTACGGTTGGATCACTTGGACGAGATGATAGTCACCGGAGTTGTAGCCAAGGATATAGGCAGGTTTCAACTGATCCCGGTTGGCATCGACATTGAGCGGGCCGCCGACGCCACGCAGGCCGCGCGTGGTGGCGAGGGCGGCGCGGATTTTTTCGGGCTCGGTCGAGCCGGCGCGTTGGATGGCGTCGGTGAGCATGAGGACGGCGTCGTAGGCATCGGCCGCGGTGCCGCCGGGCATGCTTTGGTAACGGGCCTGATAACGGGCGATGAAGCGGCGGGTTTCGGGTACGTCGGACTCGCTGGAGAAATTATTACAATAGTACGTGTCACGCAACGCGGGGCCGCCGATGGCGAGGAGTTGCGGACCTTCCCAGCCATCGCCGCCGAGGACGGGTAGGTTGAGGCCGAGTTCGCGGGCTTGGGCGACGATTAAGCCGGCTTCGGTGTAGTAGCCGGGGACGAAGATGGCGTCGACATTCGCCGCTTTGATGGCGGTGAGCTGGGCTTTGAAGTCGCGCTCGCCGGCGCTGTATTTTTGTTCGATGACGATCGGCGTCTGGTGCGCGGCGGCGTCGGCGGAAAAATATTTAGCGAGGCCGACGGCGTAGGCGTTGGTGACCTCGGTGAGCAAGGCGAGGCGTTTGGCGCCGAGTTTTTCGCGGGCGAAGCGCGACATGACGGTGCCTTGAAACGGGTCGATGAAGTGCGTGCGGAAAATGAAGTTGCCGACTTGGGTGACCTTAGGGTTGCTGCCGCCGCTGATCATGGGAATGCGGGCTTGTTGGCAGATCGGGGCGGCTTCAAGAGAGCGGCCGGAGGAAGCTTCGCCGAGGATGGCGATGACTTTATCGCGGGAAATCAGTTTGCGGACGGCGGTGACCGATTCGCCGGGCTTGGATTGATTGTCCTCGATGATGGCGAGGAGCGGCCGGCCGAGGACGCCGCCGGCGGCGTTGACGTCATCAACGGCGAGGCGCGTGGCTTTTTCGGCGGATTGACCCCAGACGGCTTCTTTGCCGGTGAGCGACGCATAGACGCCGATTTTGATCGGCTCGGGCGCGGCCGCAGCGGCGGCAACACTCGCGCACGGGGCGGCCGCGAGGGCGGCGGCGAATCGAAAACCTGCGTTTTTAACCCCGCGCAGGTAACGAAGAACGTGGAGGCGGGGTGCGATCAAGGCGCGACGGTTTTCAGGAACTCGAGCTTGCCGTTCTTGATGGCGATGATCGCGGCGGGCTTGGACGCGTCGCGGTTGGCGTCGATGTTGGTGACCCCGGTGACGCCGGAGAAATTCTTAGTGGCGGCGAGGGCGTTGCGGAGTTTGGGGCCTTCGGTCGAGCCGGCGCGTTTGATGGCGTCGACGAGGACGTAGGCGGCGTCGTAGCCGAGCGCGGCGAAGGCGTCGGGGTTTTCGTTGGCGCCCCAGCGGGCCTTGAATTTTTTCACGAAAGCCTGGACGACCGGGTCTTGGTTTTCAGGGGAGAAATGGGTGGAATAGTAGCAGCCGTTGAGGGCTTCGCCGCCGATTTCGAGGAGTTGGTCGGCGACCCAGCCGTCGCCGCCGAAGAACGGGACGTTGAGGCCGAGATCGCGCGCTTGGCGGGCGATGAGAGCGGCTTCGGTGTAATAGCTCGGGACGAAGACGGCGTCGGCGCCGGCGGCTTTGACGGCGGTGAGTTGGGCGCGGAAATCTTTGTCGCCTTCGGAGAAATTTTTCTCGGAGACGATGATGCCGCCGTTGGCGGTGAAGGTTTCTTTGAAGAATTTGGCGAGGCCGACGCTGTAGGCGTTGGAGACGCTGGAGAGGACGGCGACTTTTTTGGCTTTGAGGTCGGTCTGGGCGAACTTGGCCATGACCGTGCCTTGAAAGGGTTCGATGAAGCAGACGCGGAAGTTGTAGTTGCCGGTTTGGGTGACTTTGGGGTTGGTCGCCGCGGGGGCGATCATCGGGATCTTGGCGGCCTGGGCGATCGGGGCGGCTTCGAGAGAACGGCCGGAGGCAACTTCGCCGATGAGGGCGACGACCTTGTCGCGGGAAATGAGTTTTTTGACGGCGGTGGCGGATTCGCCGGGCTTGGTTTGGTTATCCTCGGTGATGAGTTCGAGTTTTTTGCCGAGGACGCCGCCGGCGGCATTGAGCTCCTCGATGGCGAGGGTGAGGCCCTTGTGGGATTGTTGACCGAAGCTGGCTTCTTTGCCGGTGAGCGAGGCGTACTCGCCGATCTTGATGGTATCTTGAGCGCGCAGCGCGAGCGCGAGCACAACGAGGGTGAGGAGGAGGCGGGAGGCGAGTTTCATATTAAATTAAGAGGGTGCGGCGAGGGTCGGGGCGGTGAGAGTTTCAGGGCGTCATGCTTTGGACGAACTCGAATTTGCCGTTGCGGACCTGGATGATGACGGCGTTTTTCGAGGCGTTGCGCTGGGCGTCGATGGTGATGTGGCCGGTGACGGCGGCGAAATTTTTGGTGGCGGCGAGGGCGTCGCGAATTTTGGCGCGGTCGGTGGAGCCGGTGCGCTTGATGGCGTCGACGAGCACAAGGACGGAATCGTAGCCGAGGGAAGCGTTGGAATCGGGCGTGGTGCCGAAGCGTTTTTTGTAGGCTTGGACGAAATTCTGGACGCGCGGCGAGGGATCAGCGGGCGAATAATGGGAGCAGAGATACGCGCCCTCGATGGCTTTGCCGCCGAGCTCGATGAGGGCCTCGGCTTCCCAGCTGTCGGCGCCGAAAATGGGTAACGTGAGGCCGAGGTCGCGGGCTTGGAGCACGATTAAGGCGCCCTCGTTATAGTAACCGGGATTAAACACGGCGTCGACGCCGGCAGCTTTGATGGCGGTGAGCTGGGCTTTGAAGTCTTTGTCGCCCTCGGCGTATTTTTGTTCGAGGACGATGGTGCCGCCGTTGGCCGTGAAGGCTTCGCGGAAAAATTTAGCGAGGCCGATGGAGTACGCCGAGCTGTTGCTTACCATCAAGGCAACGCGTTGGGCGCGGAGTTTTTCCTGGGCGAATTTCGCCATGACCGGGCCTTGGAACGGGTCGATGAAGCAGGTGCGGAAGATGTAGTTGCCCGTTTCTGTGACCTTGGGGTTGGTCGAGGCGGGCGAGATCATGGGGACCTTGGCGAGCTGGGCGACGGGCGCAGCTTCGAGGGAGCGGCTGGAGGCGACCTCGCCGAGCAGGGCGACGACCTTGTCGCGGGAGATGAGCTTTTTAGCGGCGGTGGCCGATTCACCGGGTTTAGATTGGGTGTCTTCGGTGATAAGGAGCAGGGGGCGACCGAGGACGCCGCCCGCGGCATTGAGGTCGTCGATGGCCATCATGGTGCCGTTGTGCGAGGATTGGCCGAGGCTGGCTTCTTTGCCCGTGATGGAAGCGTACTCGCCGATGCGGATGGGTTCTTCGGCGGCGCGGGCGAAGGTTAAGCTGACGAGAGCGCTGGCGAACAAGAGACGCAGGGCGTAAAACATGGGAAAAATGGCGGGTCGGGTTGTAAGCGGGGAGCCGTGAGGCAAGGGCAGGCTTAGCAGGTTTTCAACCAAACTGTGCGAACGGCCGTGAATTGGCTGCGGGATAGTGGATGAATGTTCGCTGGCCTAAAACCCACTAGGCTGACCGCGGCGCGGACTAGGGCGCGAACCACAGCGCGAACCATAGAGCGGGCTCAGGCCAAGAAATAAATTTGCGCCGGCGGCTGGGTCAGACTTGCTCGCGGGGGTGAACACGTTTGACCGGCATCTTTTGCGCGAGTGGCTCCAGATTCTGGGGCTCGTGTTGTTGGCGACGTGCGGGTTGTTGCTGGTGCAGGTGATGTACGATGATTTCCGGGCGTTGCGCGAGGGCGGCGCGCGCGGGCTGGAGTTGTGGACGTATTTTTTTGTGACGATGCCGAGTTTTCTGACCGTGGTGCTGCCACTGGCGTTGCTCGTGTCGTTGATGTTTACCCTCGGGAAATTGCATCGGGCGAACGAACTCACGGCGATGCGCGCGGCGGGCGTGGGCTTTGGCCGGCTGCTCGCGCCGGTGTGGCTCATCGGGGTGTTGGCGTGCGCGCTGTCGTGGTGGTTAAACGCGACCGTCGTGCCGTGGTCCGTCGAAGAATCGCGGTCGCTGAAGGATGGATTGGAATTTCGCCGGCAGGCGCGGACGTTGCCGCCGGATCGTGTGGGCGCGGTCAACAGCGTGGGTTTCGACAATCCGGGTGCGCGGCGTATGTGGTTTTTCAACCGCTACTCCAAAGGCGCGCAGCGGGGCTACGGCGTGTCGGTTTCGGAGCTGGATGTGCGACGGCGTGAGTCGGTGCGATTGGTCGCGGCGCAGGCTTGGTACGATGCGACGCGCCGCGGCTGGATGTTTAAGGACGGCCGCGAACTGGTTTTCGATGTCGAGACGGGCGAGATCACGGCGTCGGTGCCGTTTGCGGAGAAATTTATGGAGAAATACCGGGAAGATCCGCAGCTGATGTTGTTGATCGACCGGCGTCCGATCGATTTGTCGCTCCGCGAGCTGGCGCGGCTGATCGACTATTTTGAAACCGAGCGCAATCCGAAGGGTGTGCCGTACGCGGTGCGTTATTTTGGGCTGATCGCAGACACGCTCGGGCCGCTCATCGTGATTGCGATTGCGATCCCCTTTGCGGTGACGGGCGTGCGCGTGAATCCAGCGGTAGGCGTTTCAAAATCCATCGGCCTATTTTTCCTCTATTACGTGTTGGCCAACATCGCGGCCTCGCTCGCGACGAAGCAAATCATCGATCCGGCCTGGGCCGCATGGTTGCCCAACATCGGGATGGCCGCGCTCGCGGCGTGGTTTTTTGCGCGCTTGCGGTGAGCGCGGGCGGGTTGGGCTACCGAGGAACCTCTGGGTTCACTCGAAGTTGAATCAACATCGCGATCGCTAGGACACATTGAAACGAGGCAAAGAAACCCGGGTGAAGTTTTGCGAGGAAAATCACCGTCAATCCGCTCAACCAGAGTCCCCAATAGATCATCAGTGCCCGTGCACTCAGCTCGTCGCGATAGAGCCAAGAAATCACGGCGAAGGCAAAAAAGGGAAACAGCGCCATGGTCGGCGGTTTTGCTCAATGACCGCTCAACATCGCACCGATGCGGTGCCAGACGGTGTTGTCGGGCCAGAGCATGATCACCCAGACGACGATGCAGTTGATGTAACTGAGAAACACGGCGGCGCTCGCCATGTCTTTGATGCGCTTGGCGAGCGGATGGATCTCAGGCCGCACGTAGTCGATGATCCACTCGATGGCGGAGTTGAGTAGCTCGACGATGAGAATCAAAATCAATGACGCGATCATCAGCGCGGTCGAGACGGCGTTGACGGGCAAAATGATCGCCAGCGGCACCAACAATAAGGCGAAAATCAGGTCCTCGCGAAACGAAGGTTCGTGCTTCAATGCGGCGAAAAATCCGTCGATGGAGTAGCGCACCGAAGCGAAAAAATTCCTCACGCTGCGGCTTTTGACGACGGGTTCCTCGGGCGGTAGAGGCGTGGACACGATCGCACTTTAATCCTATCCTTTATCGGAGCGAAAGCCGGAAGTTGACGGCTTGCGTCAGCTAAAACCGACGCCCCGCTACCTAACCGCGCGTGCGACGCGGTGTTCGCGGCTAAACCTCGGATCAACTCCGAGTCCGGCGTGGCTGTCGTGCGGCGGCTTTGCGTTTCTT
>CAJAFD010000459.1 GCA_903938935.1 uncultured Opitutia bacterium | reverse complement strand
TCGCGTTCGCCCCAGCCGAACTCGCGCAGATCGACGCGATCCTCGGCTAATCCGCACTGCTCCAAACCTGCGTAAGCTCCGCGTGAACCTCATCCTCTTCGAGCCCGCCGAGCTCACCGCCGCGCTCCCGCGCTCCGATCCACGCGCCGAGCACATCCTAAAAGTTCTCCGCCGTCAGATCGGTGACACCTTCGACGTCGGCCTCATCGACGGCCCGCACGGCAAAGCCACCCTCGCCGCCGTCTCCGCCGACACCCTCACGTTAACTTTCACGTGGGGCCCACCGCCCCCGCCCGCCGATTCTATCACGCTCCTCCTCGGCCTACCGCGCCCGCAGACCGCCCGCGACATCCTGCGCGACGCCACCACGCTCGGCGTCGGCGCAATCCACTTCGTCGCCACCGAGCGCAGCGATCCCAACTACGCCGCCGCCACGCTCTGGACTTCCGGTGAATGGCGCCGCCACTGTATCGCCGGCGCCGCCCAAGCCTTTGCCACCCGACTGCCCGTCGTCACGCACGACCGCAGCCTCACCAGCGCGCTCGCCGAGTTAACTAGCGCAACCAACTTTTCTGCCTCGCGCGACACGGCATCCACTGCCGCGTCAACAACCCTCACCCGCCTCGCCCTCGACAACTACGAAGCCACCGCCCCTCTGAGCAAGTGTCACCTATTAGGTGACACTTCCATCGTGCTCGCGCTGGGACCCGAACGCGGTTGGGGACCAGCGGATCGGGCGGCTTTGCGTACGCACGGCTTCACGCTCGTCGGTCTCGGATCACGCGTGCTCCGCAGTGAGACCGCCGTCATCGCGGCACTTACCCTCGTGCGCGCGAAGCTCGGCTTGTTGTAATAACTCTCGCCTACCGCGAACTCAGCCGAGGCTCGCTGTAATCACTTAGCCAAATCCCAAAGTGTGAGCCCGCGTAGATCGCGTTTCTCTGCTTTCGCGGCGAAGAAGAAACTGGCGATGTAGCCGATCACCATGCACGAGACGATGGCGACAAACGTATGGAGAAACGAAACCAACTGCGTGTTATATTGAACCCACGCGGTGATGGCGATACTTGCCAAGGTGCCGACGATGACACCCGAGGCATTAGCCCGGCGCGACAACAACCCGAGTGCAAATACGCCCGGAAATCCGCCCCCAATAAGCGCGATCAACCGCAGGAATTGATCCCACAACGACGTCACGTTGAGCGACGCCAGATAAGCCGCCATGGCCGTAGCCACCAGCCCACAGGTCATCGTGGAAATGCGCGCCAGACGCAGACGTTGCTGCTCCGTGGCCTGCGGTTTCAATGTGCCTTGAAAATCGCTCACCAGAATCGCCGCCGTTGCGTTCATCGCACTGCTGAGTGCCCCCATCGCCGCCGCCAGTAAACCCGCGATGATCAAGCCCACGATCCCGTGCGGCAGCTCGTTGGCGATGAAGTAAGGGAAAATTTTGTCGTTGGGTAGATCTGCCGTGAGCCGGTCAGGATGCGCGCGGTAAAAAACAAACAACGCCGTACCCACGAAGAAAAACAACACCGAGCCCGCCAGCCCGATCACGTTACCCATCACGACTGTGCGCTTGGCCTCGCGCACATCGGCGGTCGCCAACATGCGCTGCATGAGCGGTTGATCACCGACCTGGGTCGGAATCGTCGCAAAAAACATCCCCACAAACACCCACACCGTGGGCTTCGTGAAATCCCAGTCCCACGATATCATTTTAAATTTCCCGGTCTCTTGGCCGGTTTGGATGAGCCCAACGAGTCCGCCATCCACACCGCTCGCGATATAATAAATGGCCACGCCAACGCCGCCGATCATCACCGCCGATTGCAACACATCCGTCCAGACGACCGCCTCAAAACCACCCTCCATCGCATAGATCGTCGTCACGATACCCAT
>CAJAFD010000458.1 GCA_903938935.1 uncultured Opitutia bacterium | reverse complement strand
CCCGCGAGCCAAAATTCCTCTGCGCGTCGTCTGCCACTCGACCACGCCCATCGACGAATCCTATTTCGAGACGGCCATTCGCCGCGCCATCGCGTTGCGCCGCGACCTGTTTAAGCTCGACGAAACCACCGACGCCTACCGGCTCATCGGCTCCGACGGCGACGGCCTCAGCGGCCTCATGATCGACCGCTACGGCGACACGCTCCTCTGCGAAATTTATTCGCTCGGCATCGCGCAACGCCTCCTCAGCTGGCTGCCGCTTATCCACGAACTCGCCGGCACCAAATTCGCCCGCGTCCACGTCGACCACGACCTCGGCAGCCTCGAAGGCATCAAGCCCTCGCTGTTCAACGAAACCAACGCCGCGGCCCCGACCAAGGTCAAAATCCGCGAGCACGGCATCCGCTACGAAGTCGATTTCGCCGAGGGCCACAAAACCGGTTTCTTCTGCGACCAACGCGACAACCGTCTCCGCGTCGCCCGTTTCACCAAAGACGCCCGCGTGCTCGATCTGTGCTGCTACACCGGCGGATTTTCGCTCAACGCCAAAATCACCGGCGGCGCCGCCGATGTGACCTGCGTCGACCTCGACGAAACCGCCCTCGCGCAGGCCAAGCGCAACGCCAATCTCAACCAAGCGCGCCTCAAATTTGTCCACGCCGACGCCTTCGCCTACGCGCGCCAGATGCAGCAAAACGGAGAAAAATGGGACGTCGTCGTGCTCGACCCACCGAAATTCATTTTCACCCGCGACGCCGCCGGCAACTGGGAAGGTCGCCAAAAATACGAAGACCTTAATCTCCTCGCCATTTCTCTCGTGAAAACGGGCGGAATTTTCGTCACGTGTTCCTGCTCGGGCTTGCTTTCAATCGAAGATTTCGAAGCTCACGTGATCAAGGCCGCCCACCGCCAACAACGTCGCTTGCAATTTTTCGACCGCACCGGCGCCGGTCCTGACCATCCCGTTTATTCGAACTGCCTCGACAGCCGTTACCTCAAATTATTCTGGGCGCGGGTCCTTTAAAACCCATCCTGATTCCCATGGCCGAACTCACGCACCTCTTCGCCCAAAACAAAACTTGGGCGGCCAAAATCACGCAGCGCGATCCGGAGTTTTTCCAAAAACTCTCCCGCCAGCAAAATCCTGAACACCTCTGGATCGGCTGCTCCGACAGCCGCGTGCCGGCCAACGAAATCATCGGCCTTTTGCCCGGCGAAGTTTTCGTCCACCGCAACATCGCCAACGTCGTCGTCCATACCGATCTGAATTGTCTCTCTGTGATCCAATTTGCGGTCGATGTGCTGAAGGTGAAACACATCATGGTCGTGGGCCACTACGGTTGCGGCGGCGTGCGCACCGTGCTGCGTTGCGAACGCGTGGGCCTCGCCGACAATTGGCTCCGCCACGTCCAAGACGTCCGCGAAAAACATCAGTGCCGCGTCGATGCGGTCCCCGGGGAAGCGGGTCAACACGACCGTCTCTGCGAACTCAACGTCATCGAGCAGGTCGCCAACGTTTGCCAAACGACAATCGTGCAAGACGCGTGGGCGCGCGGCCAAAGCGTCACGGTGCACGGCTGGATCTACGGCCTCAAAGACGGGCTGTTGCGCAACCTCAACACCAGTGTGGCCAACGCCGCCGATCTGCCTGCCGCTCAGGCCGCCGCGCTCGCGGCGCTCTGAGGTTTTACCCGGCTGAGCGCGCCTCGGTTTTTGCAGGAGCCTCCCTTTTTTCAGACACAAAAAAGGCGCGTTGATATCAACGCGCCTTTTAAAATGAGCAATAAAGCGGCTTAAGAGCGGCCGAGGTAAGAACCGTCTTCGGTGCTGATCTTGATCAACTCGCCTTCTTTAATGAAGAGCGGCACTTGAACAACCAGACCCGTTTCAAGCTTGGCGGGTTTCTGGACGTTGCTGGCGGTGTCGCCCTTGATGCCTTCGGAGCTTTCCACGACCTTGAGAGTAACGGTCGAGGGCAACTCGATCGACAAGGCCTTTTCATCGACGAACAAGACGTCGACCTTGCCGCCGGTGGTGAGATAATTTTTGGCTTCGCCGAGGATGGCGGCGCTCAGCTCGATCTGTTCGTAGGTGTCCGGATCGATGAAGGCAAAAGCTTCGCGGTCCGCGTAGCTGAACTCGAGTGTCTTCTTTTCCGTCGGCAGCACTTCGATGGTGTCGGTCGAGGCGAAGCGTTGGTCGAGCGCCTTACCGTAGCGCAAATTGCGCATCTTGATCTGCACGAAGGCGCGCAGGTTGCCCGGCGTGCGGTGCTGCGTCTCCATGACGAGGTGGGGTTCACCGTTGAACTTGATGACTTGGCCTCGGCGGATGTCGTTGGCTGCGGGCATGGCTAGGGTCTTGGGATTGAAGGTTTCGAGTTGAGAAAGGTTAAGGGTGTAAGGCGCGGGCTTTCGCACTGTCAAGGCCGGCCATCTCCGCGCTTGCGCTCTGCGACCGGCGTTGGCGACATTGCGTCGATTAAATCCATGAAGCAAAGAACCCTGGCGCGCGAAGTTTCCATTCAAGGCAGCGCCCTGCACAGCGGCGAGGCCGTCACCCTCACGCTCAAACCCGCCCCGGCCGATCACGGCTATGTCTTCAAGCGTGTCGACCTGAGCGGCGCCCCCGAGATTCGCCCCCGCGCCAACTTGATCACCGATCTGGTACGCGCGACCACGATCCAATCCGGCCACGCCAAGGTCCAGACCATCGAACACGTTCTCAGCGCTCTGAGTGGCTGCGGCATCGACAACGTCATCGTAGAGATGAACGCGTCCGAACCCCCCATCCTCGATGGTTCCGCCAAACCCTTCGTCGATCTGATCATGAGCGGCGAACCCATCGAGCAGGATAAAGACCGTGAGTATTTCACGCTCGATGCCCCCGTGTCCGTGACCAAGGGCCAATCCTCCATCATCGCCCTGCCCTGCGATGAACTTCGCATCTCCTGCACCTCGGCCGACGATCGGGGCATTCACACGCAACATCTCTCGCTCACGATCGATCCCGACATCTACATGACGCAGATCGCCGCGGCGCGTACGTTTACGATCTACGAAGACATCGAAGAACTCCTCAAACTCGGTAAAATCAAAGGCGGTTCTCTCGACTGCGCCGTCGTCATCCGCGGGGATAAAATCATTTCCAAAGAAGGCCTCCGCTTTAAGGACGAATTTGTCCGCCACAAGATCCTCGATATCATCGGCGACATCACGCTGCTCGGGTTGCCCTTGAGGGCCCACATCATCGCCACCCGCCCCGGCCACGCCATCAACGCCGACCTCACCAAGGCCCTCGCAGAAAAACTCGCCGAACGTCAAAAAGGCCCGAAGAAAAAACCGCGTCCCGCGATGGTCATGCCCGATGAGACCGCGCTCGATATCCGCCGCATCCTCGACACCCTGCCCCACCGTTACCCGTTTGTCATGATCGACCGGGTCGTCGAATTCATCGGCGAAGATGCCCTCGTCGCCATCAAGAACGTCAGCATCAACGAGCCTTATTTCCAGGGTCATTTCCCCAACAACCCCGTCATGCCGGGCGTCCTCCAGCTCGAAGCCATGGCCCAAGCCGCGGGTATCCTCATGCTCCGCCGCGGTTCCAGTGAGGGTAAAACCTCGCTCTTCATGAGCGCCGACAAAGTCAAATTCCGTAAACCCGTCCGTCCCGGCGACCAGCTCATCCTCAACGCCAAACTCACCAAGACCCGCGGCACCAAACTCGCCACGGCCGAAGTGACCTGCACCGTCGACGGCCAAGTCGTCTCCTCGGGCGAATTGATGTTCGCCATCGTCGATTCCAGTTCGGTCGACTGATCAAAAATGGCCGCCTCGATCCATCCCACCGCCATTATTGAACCTGGCGCCGAGCTCGGCGCCGATGTGCAGATCGGCGCGTACGCTTTTGTGGGCACCGGCGTCCAACTCGGCGCGGGCACCCAACTCCATCACCATGCCAGCGTCGAAGGACGCACGACGCTGGGGGCAAAGTGCGAGCTATTTCCCTACGCCTGCATCGGCGGAAAAACACAGGACCTGAAATACAAAGGTGGTCGCCCCGGTCTGCGCATCGGCGAGCGCAACGTGTTTCGCGAATACGTCACCGTCCACGCCGCCACTTTCGACGATGAATTCACCGTCATCGGCTCCGACAACACCATCCTCGCTTACAGCCACATCGCCCACGACTGCATCGTCGGCGACCATTGCGTGATGAGCAACGGAACCATGCTCGCCGGCCACGTCATCGTGGAAGATCACGTGATCATCGGCGGCTATGGCGGCGTCCATCAATTTTGCCGCCTCGGCGCGTACGCGATGCTTTCCGCCACCGCCAAACTCGTCCAAGACCTCCCGCCCTTTTTCATCGCCGACGGCACCCCGGCCATCGTCCGCGCGTACAATAAAGTCGGCCTCGAGCGCAACGGCCACACGCCCGAACAACTCGACCGGGTTAAACAGATATTCCGCATCTTGTACCGCGACGGCTTGAACCGCACGCAGGCGCTCGAAAAACTCGCCGCGCACCCGGAGGCCAGTAGCGCCGAATTTCAACGCGTGATCGCCTTCGCCGCCAAGAGCACCCGCGGCCTCACGCCCGGCGCTTGAGCCAGTCTAACGCACTTGCTCGCGCAGCCCGAGCAAGCTGCGGTGCGTTACTTCTTTTTATAAACGGTCGCCGGATCGAACAGCGGGCGGCCCACCAGTTCGAGTTGGAGCGAGGTCGCATCCGCCGCCGTCGCACCGGGCGCCAGCTTGCGGTAGAAACAGGATTTGTATCCGTTATGGCAGGACGCACCGCCGACGTTATCGACTTTGAGTAAAATCACATCTTGGTCACAATCTACGCGGAGCTCTTTCACGAGCTGCGCGTTGCCCGATTCCTCGCCCTTCACCCAGAGTTTATTGCGCGAGCGGCTCCAGTAACTCGCCTTGCCCGTGGCCAGAGTGAGCGCGAGCGACTCCGCATTCATGAAGGCAAACATCAGCACCTCATTCGTGAGGTGATCTGTGGTGATACAGGGGATCAAGCCGTCAGCCCCAAACTTGGGCTGCAGAGTCGTACCGAGCTCAATCTCAGCTGAGGTCGTGCGGGCGGGAAATACAAACGTGCTCATGAAAATAGGAAAATATTAGACGAGGCCGTCGAGTTTTCTGAGGTAATCGAAGCTGTAAAGTCCCGTGCGGTGCCCGTCGCTAAAGTCGAAACGCAATGCGTAGTTCCCGACCTGTTCCCAACCGAGCACCGTAACGCCGCTGAATCTTTTGGGGCCCGTGCCGCCGTATTTGTTGCCCAAAATATCGTGTTCGCCCTGCGTCTCCGCACTCGGCGAAGCCGCGCGCAAGCGCTCGCCCTTGAAATAGGATTCCTTCGCATCGCTCCAACGGATCGCGACTTCGTCCCCGACGAGCTGAATTTCTGCTGGCAAAATCATGAGCCCAAACAATCAACGCCCACGCGGCCACTTCAACCTCAAGTTTGCGCCCAGCCGCATGACCATTCGGGTGAAGCCAACAGAACGGCCCTTCGCCACGGCGCATAAAAAAGACGCCGGCATCGCAAGGATACCGGCGTCTGATTTTTTGGGCAACCTCCGCAGGCTGCGAATTAGGCGACGCGTTCGACGATCAAGGGCGGCGGGGTCGGACGTTTCGGCGCGAGTCGGTAGGCATTCTTGAAATGCTCCAGCGCCTGCTCGAGCTTCGACTCGTCGTTGTAATGGATCATCATGAGCGGCTCGCCCTGTTTAACTTGGGTGCCGACTTTCTTGATTTCCGACACGCCGACGGAGTGGTCGATCTTGTCGCTAGAATTTTCTTTGCCAGCACCGAGGAGATGGACGCCGCGGGCGATCATGGCGGCGTTGATCGTGTGCACGTAGCCGCGTTTGGGCGCGGGGAGCTTGCGGATGTGTTTCGCCGCGGGGAATTTTTCCGGATGATCGATGAACGCGGTGTCGCCACCTTGGGCCTTGATCAAATCCTTGAATTTCTCGAGGGCGGAGCCGTCGGTGAGGTGACGTTGGACGGTCTGCTTGGCGGAGAGCGTGGAGCCCGCCACGCCGGCGAGACGGACGATTTCCATCCCGAGTTTAAGGACGAGTTCCTTCATGTCCTCGGGACCTTCACCCTTGAGCAGGGCGATAGCTTCTTTGATTTCGAGCGAGGTGCCGACGGTGTCGCCCAAGGGCTGATTCATGTCGGTGACGAGAGCGACGCAGCGGCGCTTCATGGAGCGACCGACGCGCGTCATGGAACGAGCGAGTTGTTTGGCTTGCTCGAGATCTTTGATGAAGGAGCCGTTGCCCCACTTCACGTCGATCACGAGGCCTTCGGAGCCCTCGGCGAGTTTCTTGGAAAGCACGCTGCCCGTGATGAGGGGCAAGCTGGGGATCGTGCCCGTCTCTTTGCGGAGGGCGTAGAGTTTGGCGTCAGCCGGAGCGAGATCGGGAGTCTGGGCGATGATGGCGCCGCCGATTTTCGCCAACTGCGAGGCGAATTGGTCATTCGAAAGCTGGCTCTTGAAGCCGGGGACCGAGGCTAATTTCTCGAGCGTGTTGATGACGTAGTCGTGTTCGACGCCGCACATCATGGGGACAACGACGCCCGCCGCCATGGCGAGGGGGACGAGCACCAACGAGGTTTTATCGCCGACGCCGCCGGTGGAGTATTTGTCGATCTTGGGCTTGGCGATGTGCGAGAGGTCGATCACTTCGCCGGAAAGCATCATCTCTTCGGTCAAGTCGGCGGTCTCTTGGGCCGACATGCCGGAGAAGTAAATCGCCATCGCCAGCGCCGCGAGCTGATGTTGCGGCATTTCCCCGTCGAGCGTGCTGTCGATGATGAATCGAATCTCTTCTTGGGTGAATTCGCCGCCGTCGCGTTTCTTTTCGATAAGAAACTCAAACGTGGGTTTGACGAAACGACGTGCTGGGATTTTGCGTTTGCTGCTCATGGAATGATTTAGCGTATAAGGGAAGAACTGCCCGAGACCTTGAAAAGGTCGCCACTAAAGCGCTTCCAACCTCAAAGTCGAGGCTGAACTACCTAGGCGCGGCCCAAGCTTCGCCTTGGCTGCCTAAGTGTGGCGCCGCACTCCGCGCTTGCCCGCCCGCCCGCCACCCCCCTCAAGTGAGGCGATGCACGTATCGTTTGACCTCGCCGCTGCGCTCGATGCAGCCCTCAGAACCGCCGCCGCCAGCGCCCAACTCGAAACCGAGGGATTTAACCCGGAGTTGCGCACCGCTGACCCGCGACACGGCGATTTCCAGGCCAACGGCGTGCTCGCCTACGCCAAAGCCCGTAAACTCAACCCCCGCGCCGTCGCCGAACAACTCGTCGCCGCCCTGCCCGCCGCCACACTGGAATTTTGCACCGCCACCATCGCCGGTCCGGGCTTCATCAATTTCACCCTCACGCCGACTGCGCTGCTCGCTTGGATTCAGGCCCAAGGCTCGGTCGCTGAGATCAAAGCCGGGGCCGCTTCCCTGCACCAGGGACAACGCTACGTCGTTGATTTCAGTTCCCCCAATACCGCCAAACAACTCCACGTCGGCCACGTCCGCGGCATGGTCATCGGCGAAGCCATTTGTCGCCTGCTCGCCTTCTGCGGCGCCGAGGTCATTCGCGATAATCACATCGGCGACTGGGGCACCCAGTTCGGCAAACTGATTTGGGGTTACAAACATCTCCTCGACGCCACTGCACTCAGCACCGATCCGCTCGAAGAACTCGAGCGCATCTACAAAGCCGCCGACGCTGCCGCGAAAGCCGATCCGGCCATCCT
>CAJAFD010000457.1 GCA_903938935.1 uncultured Opitutia bacterium | reverse complement strand
CTAAATTAGGGTTTTTAGCGATGATTTCACTATAAAAGACCCGAAAATGTGAGTTTTACCGTCCAAAAACCACTTTAGGTGCGTTTTTTATCGTTTCTGGCGAAACGATTGCTTTATCACTTGCATTTTACCTACATTAGCTCAGGTTACACATCGTTAGCTCTCTGCCTCAAGGTGGTTTGCACGAGAACCATCGCTTGTGGCTGAGGGCACATTTTTAACCTCAAGCTCACTTCAAAAGATGGCTCGTAAAAAACGCTCCTCGTCGATGCTCACTAAAGCGGAAAACCGCGCGATTGGTCTGGAGGAAATCGATCCCCCGTTGAATTTCGGCCCGAACAACAACCTCGCCACGCTCAAAACGAGCATTTCTAAAACCAAAAAGCTTTTGGAAAGCTACAACATGAAGCTGAGCGAGCTCGATGTCGTCCAAAACGACCTCGCTGCCTCCGAAGCCGAGTTGCGGAACTTGTGTTCGACCCTGCTCTCCGCCGCCGGCGCGGTCTACGGCAAAGATAGCAACGAATACGAGCTCGCCGGCGGCACCCGCACCTCCGAGCGCAAGTCCAGCGCCCGCAAGCCCAAGCCCGCCCCTTCGGTTTAAAGCCGCCGCTCCTCCGCTCCGCCCCGCGAAACCAAGCGGAAACCCGGTCGGCTGAGATTTCCGCGTGTCGCCCTCAGGGTGCGCTTCACGACCGGTCGGTGCGCGCGCTGGCCTCGTCGATCCAAACGCCTGACCACCCGCTGGGAAACCCTGCGGCAGGCGCGGCTACAAGGTTGCCCCCCGTCGCCGCGCGCGTTGCACTCTCCGGCGTGATCCTCGCCGCCAAACTCTCTGCGCTCGCCGACGATTTTACGCCCATCGACGACCTCCAGGAGCGTCTCACCCTCCTCGTCGATCGCGGCCGGCGCGCCCCGCCCCTGCCCGCCGCCGCCCGCACCGAGGCGCACCGCGTGCTCGGTTGCATCTCCGCCGTCTGGCTCACCGCCGAGCTCCGGCCCGATGGTGCACTCGCTTTCCACGCCGATGCCGACTCGCCCCTCGTGCGCGGTCTCGTCGTCGGCCTCGCCGATTTTTTCAGCGGCGCGACGCCCGCCGAGATTGCCGCGAGCGACGCCGACCCGCTCGCCACCCTCGAGCTCCTCGCCAACCTCTCCCCCACGCGGCGCAACGGTCTCACCGCCGTCCGCCAACGCATCCGCACCCTCGCGCAGTCGCACCTCGCCTGAGCGCCGCGCCGCCGCCGCTTCGTCATGACCTACTGCGACGCGCACAACCACCTCGCCGCCCCCGCGCTCGCCCCGCACGTCCCGGCGATTCTCCCCGCGCTCACCGCCGCCGGTGTCACCCACTGTGTCGTCAACGGCACCGAGGAAGCCGACTGGCCCACCGTCGCCGCGCTCGCCGCGAGCGTCCCAGAGCACCACCCGGCGCTCCACCTCACGCCCAGCTACGGCTTGCATCCTTGGGACGCCGGCAACCGTTCCCCTGCGTGGCTCGAAATGCTGCGCCATTATCTCGAAACGGATCCCCGCGCCGCGGTCGGCGAGATCGGGCTCGACCGCTGGATGCTCGACCGCGCCCGGCCCGATGATCCGCGCCTCGCCGGCCTGCGCCGCGCGCCG
>CAJAFD010000456.1 GCA_903938935.1 uncultured Opitutia bacterium | reverse complement strand
TGCCCGTAGGCATTTTCTGGAATCGGCACAGCAGAGCGTCCTTCTTTCTCCAGCTAAGCGGTGCGATTTTTTTAACTTTATGCCGGGCTCGAGTTAATCTCCTTGCAGGCAATCCCTAGTGGACGGACGTTCGCTCTTGTGGAGCTTTTCGAAATCAAAACCGAGGTGCCCGCTCTCTTAGCGGATGCCATCGACACAACGTTACTCGAGCTGGGCTGTGACCGCTGGAGTGTATTGGAGGACGCGATCGCGAAGCGCGCTTGGATCGTGGGCATATTCCCCTCGGTGGCCGAGGCGGATGCGAGCTGGCTGGAGTTGGATGCGCTTTTGAAATCCGTGATCTCTTTACCGCAGCCTGAGGCGCGCACTTTGGGTGATCGCGAGTGGAAGGACAGCTATAAGGCTCATTTTCATGCGTGGCAATTTGGTCGGTTGCATTGGGTGCCGATTTGGCAGCGACCGACATTTGTGCTGCCCGCGAATGAGGCGGTGTTGTGGTTGGATCCGGGCTTGGCCTTCGGCACGGGGAATCATGAAACCACGCGCCTGTGCGTGGAACGGTTGGTCGGGCGCGCAGGAGAAACGGGCGTCGGCGGCCGGGTCGTAGATGCGGGCTGCGGCTCTGGCATCTTGGCGCTATCGGCGGCGCTCTTGGGGTTCACGGATATTGCCGGTTTCGATAATGATGCGGAGGCGGTTCGCGTGAGCGAAGAGAACGCGGCGTTGAACGGCTTGAGCGGACGCGTGCGGTTTTTCACCGGCGATCTTTTGTCGGGACTGGCGGGGGGTCAGGGCGAAATCGTGTTGGCCAATATTCAAGCGGATGTCTTGCAGTTGTTTGCGCGTGAACTTTTGGCGGCCGTAGCTCCAGGCGGTGTGTTAGTTTTGAGCGGTATTTTGGCGATCGAGCGCGATACGGTGCGGGCGACGTTCGCGGCTTTGGCCGCGGGTTGGAGTGTGGATTCTAAAATAATGGGGGAATGGAGTGATGTGGTGCTGGTGCGTCCGGCGTGAAGTTATGTCGCCGCAAAAACTGGTTTTATTCGCGGGGTTGGCGTTGAGCGCCTGTGGGCTGCGGGGTGACGATGCGTGGCTGAAACCCGAGCGTTTCAAGGCGACGCCGGGGGCGACCTTGCGTTTTCAGATTTTAGCCGCGGACCGTTTTTCCGCCGATGAAACCGCCCCGATCGCGGCCCAGGGCTTCAGTGTAACAGGCCGGCTGGGCGCAGAGTCCATCGCAGCGGCCTTGCTGGAGAAAGATCGGGAACGGGCGGTTTTCTCCGTAGCGTTGATCCGGCCGGGGCACGCGGTGATCGCAAGTGAGCTCGCGCCGCTTTTTTTGGAAAAATCGGCGGATGCGATCGAAGCTCGACTGCGCGAAGTGCATGCGGGTGAGGCCCTGCGTGAGGCGTGGGGGCGACAGACGGCGGAGACGCCGTGGCGCGAACACCTGAGGCGCTGCGTGAAAACTTTTGTGCGCGTGGGCGAGCCTTTCGAGGCCAACTCGGATTGGGCGCGGGCGCTGGGGGCGCCGCTGGAGATCATCCCCGAACGCGATCCGACGATGCTAAGCGCCGGCGATCGCTTGAGCGTGAAGGTGTTGCGCGAGGGGGCGCCGTTACCAAATTTCGCACTCAATTTTACGACGGCCGATGATTCGCGCGATCATGTGATTTTTACGGATCTCGCAGGTCGGGCGGAGATCGCGTTGGACGTCGCGGGGTTGTGGCTCATTCACGGGACGGATCTGCGGCTAGCGGAGAAGCCAGAGAAAAACGAAACGTGGGTCAGCGCTTA
>CAJAFD010000455.1 GCA_903938935.1 uncultured Opitutia bacterium | reverse complement strand
GTCTTCCTGAACGTCGCCCTGTTCTTTTTCATTTTTAAATTCGAGCGCAACTGGCGCACCGAACGCGCCTCCCTTGAAGCCCGCCGCCGCGTCCTCGGCCCCGAGGCCGCCGACATCCGCTCCCTCTCCGTGCGCAACCCCGCCGGCGTCCTCTACACGCTCAACCGCACCGGCGAAACGTGGCAACTCGCCCAACCGCTCGACTGGCCCGCCAACCCCGCCGCCGTCTCTCGAATCATTAACGAGCTCCAATTCCTCGAGCACGAAACGTCTTTCGCTGTCGCCGATCTTAAAACCAACGGCCAATCCCTCGCCGACTACGGCATCGATCTCGAAAAACCCAAAGTCACCGTCGCCTTCGGCAACACCCCCGGCGCCACGACCACGCAGCTGATTCTCGGCGACACCACCAAAATCGGCAACCGCCTGTATCTCCTTTCCCCTGACGGCAAACGCATCCACGTCGTGCGCCGCGCCCTCGCCGACAGCCTCGCGTTGCCCATCGATCAACTCCGCGCCGATTCGCTGATCACCATTCCCGTTTTCGAGGCACGCACGCTCCGCATCCAGAGCACCACGCGCGTCGCCCTCCACCGTGAACCCGCCTCCCCGCGCTGGACCTTCGACACCCCCATCGTCGCCCGCGCCAGCAAAGACGACACCGAACGCGCCCTCAACGAACTCGGCGCGCTCCGCGCCAAGACCTTCGTCACCGACACCCCACCCGCCACGCTCCCTTCCGCCGCTCCCACCTACCGCATCACCATCGAAGGCAACAACCGCCGCGAAACCCTCCTCCTCGGCACCCCCGTCCCGCCCTCCGCGCCCGCCAACAAAACCGCCAACGCCACCACCGATTACTACGCTCAGATCGAGGGCCGTGCCGCGCTCTTCACCGTCGCCCTCCCCACCGGCCCGCAATCCCTCAAAGACACCCTCGACCAAGCCCAAGAACGTCTTCGCGAAAAACGCGTCCTCGATTTCGACCCCGCCGCCGTCACGGCGATCACCCTCCGCGCCCCCAACACCCCGGGCCAACCCACGCTCACCCTTCAACGGCTGGAAGCCCCCGCCAACTCCGCCGAAGCCGCCCCTTGGCAAATCATCCGCCGCGACGCCGGCGACACCGCCCCGCAGACCTTGCCCGCCGATCGCGCCGCGGTCCAACGCCTCTTGGAACAACTCAATCTCCTCGCCGCCCAAAACTTCACCAGCGACGCCCCCACCGCCGCCGACCTCGAGAACTGGGGTTTCGCCCGACCTGAACGCGAAGTCACTCTCACGTTAAACAAACTCCCTACCCCCAACCCGTCCGCCGCTGGCCCCAACAACGCCAACATCCTCACCCTCCAACTCGGCCTCGCCAGCCAACGCGACAACTTCGCCTACGCCCGTCTCCTTGGCGCCGCCTTCATCTACGCCGTCAACCCCGACATCCTCCGCCTCGAGACGCCCACGACCGCCGCCGCCTGGCGCGAACGCCTCTTGCGCGAACTCCCCTCCGGCGCCCGCCTCACCACGCTCCGTCTCACCGATCTCGCCACCAACCAATCTGTTTTCGACATCACTCTCGACGACGCCGGCCGCCCCCCCGCCACCGCCCCGCAAGCGCCCGCGCTCACCACCCTCGTCGCCGCGCTACGCACCTTGCGCGCGAAACATTTTCCGCAAGACGGTTTCACCGAAAAAGTCCTGCTCCTCGGTGAAGATCGTCCATGGCGTTACCGACTCGACGCCACGCTCGCCCTCCCCGGCGCTGCCGTCGGTGCCCCCGCGCCCGTCACCAGCCTGCTCCTTTCCGAACGTTTCGGCGGCACGCAACAACTCGCCGGTTCGCAAGAATTCAACGCCGTATTCGAACTCGAACAATCCGCCGTCGACGCGCTTTGGTCGCTCACCTATCGCGCGGATCCGGGCCCCGCACTGGCTCCAGCGGCCATTAAAAAATAAATCGGCCTGCCGCGTCCGCTCACGCCCGCCGTATTTCTCGTCCCTCGATGCACCGTCTCTTCCAACCTTGCTGGCAAGCCACGCGCCTGTGCGCGCAGGCCGTGCTCACGCTCGGTTGTTGGACGCTTTGGCTACTGCTCCTCGTCGCCCTCGGCTTTCAAATTCACATCCTCACCAGCAGCGAACTTGAGCTCCCGCGGCCGCTGCTGCGCGCCATCGAGACGCGCCTCGCCGCCTCGGGCGTGAGCACCACCTTCGGCCGCACCACTTTCGATCCGTCGGGCCGGCTCCTCGTTGAGGACGTCGTCTGCCATCTCCCCGCCTACCCCGATCCGATCTTCACCGCTCGCGCCCTTTACGTGCGCCTCGATCCTTGGGCCTTGCTCATCGGCCGCGCCGAAGAACTCGAGCTCCACGCCACCGGCGTCACCTTGCTACTCCCCGCGATGCTCTCGCCCTCGGGCCGCGCCGAGGAACTGGTGCGCAATCTCGACACCACGATTTTCCCCACCGCCAAAACTCTCGTTATACCGCACCTCACCTTCGAACTCGGCACCCTGCGCGTCAGCGCTCAAGGCACGCTTCCCCTCTCGCCCCAACGCCACGACGCCGACGCACCGCTCCCGATCCCCGCTTACCTCGCAAAAAACTTTCCGGCCATCGCCCGCGGCCTCGGCGCCATCGCCGCGCAACTCAGTCAACTCGAGCAACCCACGCTCGACGTCGTCCTCACCCCAGACGGCATCGGCGCAGCCCTCGCCGATTTCAACCTCCACGCCCAGAGCCTCAATCTCACGACGCCAGCACTCACCACCGGCCCGATCACCGCCACCACGCGCCTGCCCCTGAGCGCCGCGCAACCGATCACGGCCTTGGTCAATCTCACTGCGGACAATATCGCCGCCCCGGCCAACCAGACCACCGCCACGCGCCTGCAAGCCCTCGCCCGCGTTCAGTTCCAACCGACCACATTCACCGCCAGCCCCATCGACCTCGAACTCTCCGCCGCTGAGATCACCGCTGCCGGCGTCACCTTGCACGCGCCTTCGCTACGCCTCACCCCGCAACCTCTCCCGCGCATCGTCGCCGAGCTCAACACCCGCGTGGCCGGCCTCCCCCTCGCCGCCGTCGCCACCATCAATCTCACCGCCCAGACCGCCGACGTCGATTTCAACGCCCGCGTCGACGACGGCCTACTCGATCTCATCAGCGAGCGCATCGGCCACCGCGTCACCCGCTGGATCGATTTTCCTCAGCCCGTCACCATCCGCGACGCCCACGCCCGCTTCGGCCCGGGCTGGAAATGGGAAACGCTCCACGCCCGCCTCGCGATCCCGATCATCAATGCCTACCGAGTTCCGATCACCGACGCCCGCACCGTGCTCGAGCTCACGCCCACCCGTTGGTTCGCCCCCGAGGTCTTCGCTCGGATCGGTCCCAACTACGCGCGCGGCTCCTACGAACACGACCCCGCCACGCACCGCTACCGCTTCTTGCTCGCTGGGCAACTCCGCCCGATCGACATCTCTGGTTGGTTCGGTGCTTGGTGGCCGGATTTTTTTAAAACCTTTGAGTTCCCCGCCGCCCCGCCGCCCGCCAACGTCGAAGTTGCCGGCCGTTGGGGCCGCAACACCGGCGGCGAATCACGCGTGATCGTCGCCGCCCAAGCCGACTCCGCCGTGCTGCGCGGCGCGCACTTTGATTACGCCCGCGCTCGTCTTTTCATCCGCCCGCATTTTCTCGAAGCGCTCGAACTCAACGCCACCGAAGGCCCCGGCTCCCTGCGTGGCACCTTCACGCGTGCGCTCGATCCCGTTACGCAAGAGTGGCAACGCTTCGATTTCGCCCTCACGAGCAACGCCATCGACCTCAGCCTCGCCGAAAAAATCTTTGGCGCCGCAGCCCGCGACATTCTGGAGCCCTTCACGTTCACTTCGCCGCCCACACTGCGGCTTTCCGGCCGGATCGACAGCGCCAGCTCACCCACTGGCGCGCACCAATCCATCGACCTCAATGCGGAAACCAACACCGAATTCCGCTTCCACGATTTTCCCGTCGAGCGCCTAGCCTTCAACGGCACCCTCCGCGACGACACACTCACGCTGGACCGCCTCGACCTCGACTTCGCGGGCGGCACCGCCACCGGGCGCGCCAAAGTCTCCGGCACCGGCGCCCAACGCCGCGTCGGCTTCGATTACGCGCTCAAAGACGCCAGCCTCGGCCGCGCCATCAGTGTCCTCGAAACGTACGCCGCCCGCCGCAAAAACACGCCCCCGCCCGCGCCCAATCGCTTCCTCGCCGAAAAATCCAACGTCCGCATTTCTCTCGCCCTTTCCGCGGAGGGCACCAGCGCCGACCCCAACAGTTATCACGGCGAAGGCAGCGCCACCCTCGACGGCGCCTCGCTGGGCGAAGTCAAACTCCTCGGCCTGCTCTCCGAGCTCTTTAGTTTCACCTCGCTCCGCTTCAACGCGGCCCGCGCCAACTTCAAAATCAACGGCCCTCTGCTCGAATTTTCTGACGTCGGACTCACTGGCTCCAACTCCGCCATCGTCGGCAGCGGCAGTTACGCGCTCGACGCCCGCACCCTCGATTTCAAAGCCAAGATTTACCCGTTCCAAGAAAGCAGCCTTTTCCTAAAAAGCTTAGTCGGCGCGGTCCTCACGCCTTTTTCCAACGTCTTCGAAGTGAAACTCACCGGTAGCCTCGAAAAACCCGCGTGGAGCTTCGTCATGGGCCCGACCAATTTCCTGCGCAATCTCGCCGCTCCGTCCTCGCCATCCCTTACGCCCGCCGCCACGCAGCCCTCGCCCGTTCCCGTCGGGCCGATGCGAAAATAATATCACGGGCCAGCTCTACGCACCCGCCCAGCCACGCGCGCCGTGATTGCCCCTTGCGCTCGACGGGGCGAAGCCTCTTACGCTTTCCGCTCCTATTGCATCACGCCGTGCCCACGCTCCCGCAGCTCCTCAAGTCCACGTTCGGCTACTCCACGTTCCGGCCGCTGCAGCGTGAAATCATCGAGGCCAATCTCGTCGGCGAAGATGTCTTCGCGCTACTCCCCACTGGCGGCGGCAAATCTCTCTGTTTTCAATTGCCCGCGCTCGCCCGCCCGGGCCTGACCGTCGTCGTCTCGCCACTCATCGCGTTGATGAAGGACCAGGTCGACGCCCTCCAAGCGAGCGGCGTCGCCGCCACGTTTCTCAATTCCACGCTCGGTGCCGAGGAAGCCCGCGCGCGTCTCCGCGGCCTGCACCGCGGCGAATACAAATTGCTCTACGTCGCACCGGAGCGGCTCATGCTCGAAGGCTGGGTGGAAAACCTCAAAGCGTGGAACGTCACCGCGATTGCCATCGACGAGGCGCATTGCGTCTCCGAGTGGGGCCACGACTTCCGGCCCGAATACCGCCAACTCGCGAAACTCCGCACGACGTTACCCGACGTGCCCATGATGGCACTCACCGCCACCGCCACGGGCCGCGTGCGCGAAGACATCATCACGCACTTGAAGCTCCGCGACCCGCAGACGTTTGTCGCGAGCTTCAACCGCCCGAATCTCACTTACCGCGTCGTCCCCAAAGACGAACCCGCGAAACAGATCATCGATTTCGTCCGCAAGCGCGAACACGAGAGCGGTATCATCTACTGCGCGAGCCGTGCCACGGCCGAGCGCGTCGCCGATTCCCTCGCGGGCCGCGGTTTCCTCGCCCGCCCTTATCACGCCGGTCTCGCTGCCGAGGAACGCGCCCGCAATCAGGAAATGTTTCTCCGCGACGACACGCGCATCATCTGCGCCACGATCGCCTTCGGCATGGGCATCAACAAACCCAACGTCCGCTGGGTCATCCACCACGACCTACCCAAAAACATCGAGGGCTATTACCAAGAAACCGGCCGCGCCGGTCGCGACGGTCTCCCCGGCGACTGCTTGCTACTCTTCAGCGCCGGCGACATCGCCAAACAAACCCACTTTCTCGACGAGATCACCGGCGAACAGGAACGCGCCATCGCTCGCACCCAGCTCCGCCAAATCGTCCACTACGCCGAGAGCGCCGGTTGCCGCCGCGTCGAGTTGCTCCAGTATTTCGGCGAAACCTTCCCGCTCGATAATTGCGGCGCCTGTGACAACTGCTCTGAACCACGCGAGAGTTTCGACGGTACGATCGTCGCCCAAAAATTTCTCTCCTGCGTTTACCGCATCCAGCAAAATTCCCGCTTCGGCACCGGCATGAACCACGTCATCGAAGTCCTCACCGGCGCGAAGACCGAAAAAATCACCCGCTGGGGTCACGACCGGCTCACGACCTACGGCATCGGCCACGAGCTTTCCCGTTCGCAGTGGGGCAGCATCGGCCGCGAGCTTCTGCGCCTCGGCTACCTCGGCATCGGCCCCGGCGAATACGCCACGATCGAGCTCACCGAATCCGGCCGTGACATTCTCCGCGCCCGCACGCCCATCACGCTCACCAAGCCCATCGACACGCCCAAATCCCGCCGCGTCACCACGCGCCGCGAGGGCGACATCGCTTGCGACGAAATTCTCTTCGAACGTCTCCGCGCACTCCGCAAAAAACTCGCCGACGAGCGCAAGGTCCCCGCCTACATTGTTTTTGGCGACAACACGCTCCGCGCCCTCGCCCGCGAATACCCGCAAACGCTCGCCGCCCTCGAAGGCATTCCCGGCATCGGCGAAAAGAAACGCGATGAATTTGGCGAGGTCTTCACCGCCGCCATCGCCGATTTTCTGCGCACCAACTCCCGCCAAAGCTTCGACTGAGGTGCGCAATTTTTACGCGCACCGACCACGCGCACTCTTGCCCGCGCCGCCCGATCTGTCTTTGTTCGTCCCGCCGCCATGAATCCTTCCGCTTCCGTTTCGCCCGCCGACACCGCCGCTCTCTACGATGCGTATGTGATGAAAAACTACGGCCGTCCGTCCGTGAACTTGGTTCGCGGCGAAGGCACCTACGTCTGGGACGATGCTGGCCGCCGCTACTTGGATTTCACCACCGGCATCGCGGTCAATGCCCTTGGCCATTGCCACCCGCGTTGGGTCGCCGCCGTGCAGGCCCAAGCCGCCACGCTCATCCACGTCAGCAATCTTTTCCGTCATCCCCATCAGGGCCAACTCGCGCAACGTCTCGTCGGCTACGCCGGCCCCGGCCGCGTTTTTTTCTGTAACAGCGGCGCCGAGTCCAACGAAGCCTTGATCAAACTCGCGCGGCTCCACGGCATCGCCAAGAGCGGCGAAGAGGGCAAATGCCCGAAAATCATCTGCGCCAAAAGCGCCTTCCACGGCCGCACCTACGGCGGCATGAGCGCCACTCCGCAGGAAAAAATCCAAAAAGGATTTCGTCCGCTCGTACCGGGTTTTGTGTTCGGCGAACTCAATAATCTCGAATCGTTCGCCGCACTCATCGACGACCAGACGGCCGCGATCTTCGTCGAGACGATTCAAGGCGAAGGCGGCATCAACGTCTGCACCTCCGAATTTCTCCGCGGCCTGCGCGCGCTTTGCGATCAGCACAATCTGCTGCTCCTCCTCGACGAGGTGCAAAGCGGCATCGGCCGCACCGGACATTTTTTCGCCTT
>CAJAFD010000454.1 GCA_903938935.1 uncultured Opitutia bacterium | reverse complement strand
TCAAACGCCTGCCGCGATATTTCAAACCGCACCCCTTGCCGCGCCATCCAGCGATGCAAAGCCCGCCGTACCACCGCGCGCGGCACGTCGCGCAAGCACGCCAAATTCAAATTCCCACCCGCATCGATCGCGCCGATCCGATCGACCCAAAGCTCCAGCGCCACATCGTCTTCTTCCAGCAATTGGCGCGATAAAGCCGCGCCCGCCAAAGCATCCCGGCCCGCAGCCTCACCCCAGATCGGCACCACGGTTTTCCTGATGCGATTCCGAAAAAAAGACTCGCCCGCGTTGCTGGAATCTTCGCGCCAGGCGACTCCAGCTTTACGCAACGCCGCGCACACTTCCGCCTTCTTCAATGTGAGTAAGGGTCGCACATGCATCCGCCCCGCTGGGTGTTCGTGTAACGCCCGCGGCGCCGCCAAACCCGCCGCACCACTTCCTCGCGCGAGACGCATCAGCATCGATTCTGCAACATCGTCCTGCTGATGACCCAGCCAAAGCACGTTCATCCGTCGCGCCCGCATCGCGCTTTCAAAAAACTCAAATCGGGCCGCACGCGCCGCGGCCTCGCCGGCTGTTTTCAAAGGCTCCGACCAATAACCCGCCACCAAAGGCACGTCCAGACCCGCACATAAGCGCCGACAAAATGCGGCATCCGCGCGCGACTCAGCGCCCCGCAGTCTATGATCAAAATGAAACGCCACCAATCGCCCGCGCCGCTCCGGCCAATGCGTCCACAGCAACAACAACAACGCGACCGAATCCGCCCCACCTGAAAGCGCCACTCCCCAGCGCTCACGCGGAGCTCGCGCCGCCGCCCAAACCAACACCGCGGGCTGCAAACGTTCCCGGGGAATCGCCCCACCGAGTTTCTCCGCGCGCCGCTGCGCTAAGGTCGGGCGGCGCTTCATGATCGAAAAAAAGGGGCTATACTACGCCACCACGCGATCAGGCGAAGCTGAGATACTCTTTGCCAAAATAAGGCACCAGCACCGCCGGAATTTTCACGCGTCCATCCGGCTGCAGATTATTTTCGAGCAACGCCGCGAGCACGCGTGGCACGGCTAAGCCCGAGCCATTGATCGTGTGCACGAGCTCGGGTTTACCGTTCTCCTTCGCGCGGAAACGAATCTGCGCACGGCGCGCTTGAAACGCCTCAAAATTCGAGCAGCTCGAAACCTCCAGCCAGCGTTTCTGTCCGGCGGACCAGACTTCGAGATCGTATTTTTTCGCCTGCGCGAAGCCCACGTCGCCCCCGCACATTAACAGTACACGGTACGACAGCCCCAGCTTCTGCAACAAGCGCTCGGCGTCGCCGCGCAGCTTGTCGAGTTCGTCGTAACTCGTCGCGGGATGCACCCACTTCAAGAGTTCGACTTTGTCGAATTGATGCAGGCGATTGAGCCCGCGGACATCTTTGCCGTAACTGCCGGCTTCGCGCCGAAAACACGGCGTATAGGCGCAGCGATAAATCGGCAGCGCACTTTCCTCGACAATTTCGTCGCGGAAGAAATTGGTGAGTGGGACCTCGGCGGTCGGGACGGCGTACAACGGATCCGACGTTTCGTACATTTGCCCTTCTTTATCGGGCAATTGTCCGGTGGCCGTGGCGCTCGCGGCGTTTACAAAAATGGGCGGCGAAACCTCGGTGTAACCCGCCTTGGCGTTTTCATCCAAAAAGAAATGTAACAGCGCGCGGACGATGCGCGCACCATCTCCGACGTAGAATGGGAAACCGGCACCCGTGACTTTAGCGCCGCGCGCGAAATCAAAAAGTTTCTCAAAGCCGGGAATCTCCCAATGCGGCAGCGCATGGGGCATCGGTTCATCGGACGAACCGTGGAGCGAGAAAACGACGTTATCTTCGGGCGTGCGTCCCTCGGGCACCGAGGCGTGCGGCAGATTGGGCAGTGAAAGCATCGCCTGACGGAATTTTTCTTCTGTCTCTTTGAGCTGCGTCTCCCGCTCTTTGACCTGAGCGGAAACCGCCTTCATCTCTTGGACTTTGGCGATGAACTCAGGCGAGCCCTTGGGCAACGCCGCCATCGCGGTGTTGGCGGCCTTCTGCGTACTGCGCAACTGCTCGACTTCTTGGAGTTGAGCGCGCCAAGCGGCGTCAACGGCGAGCACCGCGTCGAGATCGACCGTCAGGTGTTTTTTAGCGAGGGCGGCGCGAACCAGATCAGGGGTTTCGCGAATCAGTTTTGGGTCGAGCATCGGGAAAAATAGGTTCTGTGAAAATTAGCGGGTGAAACGAGCACGCGCTCGTTCGAGGCGCGCGTAAACATCTTTGGCTGGGAGCAGCTTGAGGTCACCGACCGGCGCTTGAATCACAAAATTTGTCGGGCCGTTTAAGGGGTACGGACCGAAAAGCCGCGGATCCGTCGGCCCGAAAATGCCAAACGTGCGCACTCCCTGAGCGGCCGCGAGATGCATCGGGCCGCTGTCGTTGGTGATCACCCAGTCGGCCCGCCGAATCAAAGCTGGCAGGGAGACAAGGCTGGTGTTGCCCGTGAGATTGAGAAATTGGTTCGGCGAAAACGAATTTCGATCCGGCAAATAATTGCTTCCCGCCCAAACGACTTTGCGCGAGCGATCCTCTTTGAGAATCATTTCGGTGAGCTGCTTGAATCCGCCCCAGCGTTTCTCCACGCGGCGGCTGTCGGGAAACATCAAGATCGGTTTCGCGCCGCCGCGGCCGTCGGCGAATTTTAGATTGAGGCTCTCGGCCTCGCGAAATTTTACCGTGCCGCTGAGTTCTGGTTTCACGCCGAGCACGGGACAAAATTGCAGCAGGATATCGAGCGCGTGGCTGCGGCGACCATCGGGCGGTAACGGCACTTTTTCGTCGTAAAAAATGCCCGCCATCTCGCGTGCGTCCGTGCGCCCGATTTTTTTCTTGGCCAAGGCGCGCTTGGTCATGAGGCCGGTACGGAGCAGACCTTGAAAATCAAAAACGTAGTCGAATTTAGTCTTACGCACTTCGCGCATGAGCTTGAGAAACGCCTTCGCCCCACCCGTTCGCTCGAAAACATAAACCTGATCGACCGCCTCGCAGATGCGCACCAAGGGCGCAAACATCTCGCGCACGATCCACGAAATGCGCAGATCTGGGCACTGAGCCTTCAACGTCGCGGCGACTTGGAGGCCGTGCACGATGTCGCCGAGAGATGAGGGCTTGATGATGAGAAGTTCGGTCATGCGATAGGCGCCGTTTGCCAGAGAATCTGCTTTTAACTGCGCGAGGGTTACGTTTGATGGTCTTTTCCGGCCAAAATCAAAGCCAAATCCCGCGCGCGTGCTCACTCTTCTGCTCCAGACTCTCGGTTGGCTCATCGCGCATACGCCTGAAGCCCTGCTCCGCTTGCTCGCGGCGGCGCTCGGGGATGCGCTGTATTTTGGCCTACCCCGGCGGCGGCGTCTGGCCGTTTCCAATCTCCACCACGCCTTCCCCGAACGAGCGGCGGCGTGGCATCGGGCGATGGCGCGGGAAAGTTTCCGCCGCTTGATCGAGACCGGATTGTTATCGCTGGCGACGCCGTTTCTCGACGAAACGCGCTTGCGCGCGATCGTGTGCGCTTCGCCCGCGCTGTTGGACGCTTACGCCCGCCACCGTGCGGATCCAGCGGCCACGTTGATCTGCTCGCCGCACATCGCCTACTGGGAAGTTCAAACCGCCCAACCGTTGATCATTCCCGGACCGTTTCCGGAATTCGGGACGATTTTCCGGCCACTCGATAACGCCTCCGCCAACGCCTTTATCGTAAAATCGCGCGAGCGCTTCGGCATGAAACTACTTTCGCGGAAACAAGGTTTCGCCGAAGGGCTCAAAATTTTACGGCACCAAGGCATGATCGGCGTGCTGTTCGATCAAAACGCCGGATTACAGGGCGCGCTCACGACACTGTTCGGCCGCGTATGCTCGACCACCGAGTTGCCCGGCCTGATGGCCGAAAAATTTTCCGCGCGCGTTTATGGCATTTTCCCCCGTCGCCTCGGCTTCTGGCGCGTGGAGATCGGCTGCTCGATCCTCGCTCACGACAACACGACAGCCGGCGTCACGCTCGCACTTAATCGCTGGCTCGAACGGTTACTCTCTAGCGACGACAACGTGTGCGCCTCTTGGCTTTGGTCGCATGATCGTTGGCGCAATCAAGACATCCCCGCCGCACGCTTCCGGCTCGCGGCCAAACGTGACCTACTCGCCGCAGACCTCGCCGCGCGTTCATTAACCGCGCTCCCGCGGCGGACGCGCATTTTTATCCGGCTGCCCAACTGGCTGGGCGACGTCGTGATGGCGTTGCCGCTGCTCCGCGCGCTGCGCCAGTCCCGACCCGACGCTGAAATCACGCTCATCGCCGCCCGCGCCTTTTTGCCGCTGCTCCGCGACTGGCACGTCGCCGATCATCTCGAAGGCCTACCGGCGCGTGGGTCCGGCTATTTTCTCCATTTTTGGCGTCTGCGTACACGTTATCCTGATGTGGTTTTACTCTTCACTAACTCGCTGCGCGGCGATCTCGAGGCGTGGCTCATGCGCAGCCCACAACGCTTTGGCCTCGTCCGGCCCGGACGCTCCCGCCCATTGCTGACGCACACATATCGAGTCCCCGCTGATTTTGACGAAGCCACGCACCACCAACTCGAGTTATGGGAAAATTTCCTCCGACATTTCGGCCTCGCGAGCGCCCCGGATCGATCCGCGCTCGTCGCTAATCTCGCTTCGCCGATCAATCGGATCGGCCTCATTCCCGGCTCGGAAAACACACCCGCGAAACGCTGGCCCATCGCGCATTGGCGCGCGCTCATCGCGGGATTACCCGAGCTTTCGTTTGAACTTTTCGGCACCGCCCGCGACGCCGCGATTACGAATGAAATATCCGCCGGGTTTGATCCCGCGCGTGTGACCAATCTCGCCGGCCGCACCGATCTTCCGACCTATGTTAAACACCTGAGCGCCTCACGCCTGTTAGTGACCAACGACACCGGTGGCATGCACCTTGCCAACGCGCTCGGCGTTCCGCTCATCGCGCTTTTCGGCCCCACGAATCCGGTTCGGACCGGGCCGGTATTCGCCACCCCCGCGCATATCTTACAACCACCCGGTTGCCCACCGACCGGCGGCGGCGCGCTCATCGATCTGACGCCTGCAACGGTCATCGCCGCGGTGAAGCAAAATTTACCGTTCGCGCCCAAGCAGTCGGTGACTCCGCCAACAGTTTGACTCGCGCCTCAACGCCCGCCCCACTCAAACCCACTGCCGTGCCCCTCCTGAACGTCCAAGATCTCCGCACCCACTTTCACACGCGCAACGGCGTTTACCGCGCCGTCGACGGCGTCAGTTTCAGCGTCGAGCGCGGCGAGACGCTCGGCATCGTCGGCGAATCCGGCTCAGGCAAATCCGTTACGTGTTACTCGATCATGGGGCTCATCCCCCAGCCCCCCGGCCGCATCGTCAGCGGCACTGCCTTCTTCGATGGCATCGACCTACTCCATTGTTCGCCGCGCCAAGCCCGTTCCATCCGCGGCAAACGCGTCTCCATGATCTTCCAGGATCCGATGACGTCGCTCAATCCGTTCCTGCGCGTCAGCGAGCAAATCATCGAGCCACTCCTCATCCACGAAAACATTTCCCGCCGCGACGCCCTCGCCCGCGCGCTGACGATGCTTGAAGCCGTCGGCATCAACGACGCCGCGAAACGCATCCACTATTATCCGCACGAATTTTCCGGCGGCATGCGCCAACGCGTCATGATCGCGATGGCCCTCATCACCAAACCCGAGTTGCTCATCGCCGACGAACCGACCACCGCGCTCGACGTCACCGTCCAAGCCCAGATTCTCGAGCTCATCGGCAAAATGCAGCGCGAACTCGGCATGGCCGTTATCTTCATCACGCACGATCTCGGCGTCGTCTCCGGTCTTTGCGACCGCGTGCAAGTGATGTACGCCGGACGCATCGTCGAGACCGCCGACACTCGCACCCTCTTCAAAGACCCGCGCCACCCCTACACGCGCGCCCTCCAACGCTCGATTCCCGCCCTCCAATCCAAAGGTGCCGAACTCTACACGATCCCCGGCCTGCCGCCCGATGTTTCCAAAAACATCCCCGGCTGCGCCTTCGCGCCGCGTTGTGAATTCGCGACGGATCGCTGCACCGCCGCCAATCCCGAATTGCTCGAGCTCGATGCCACCCATGCGCAAGCCTGCCTTCGCGTCCAAGCCGGCGAAACCCTAGCTCGCACCTGATCGCGCTCCGAACCGCGACCGATATAAAATGTCCGACTCCATTCTCCAACTCACCGACGTCAAAACCCACTTCCCGATCACGCGGGGATTTTTGGTCAAGCGGCACATCGGCACCGTTAAAGCCGTCGACGGCGTTAATCTCACCGTCCGCCGCGGTGAAGTCCTCGGGCTCGTCGGCGAATCCGGCTGCGGCAAATCCACCCTCGCCCGCACCATCCTCCAACTCGTCCCCACCACCGGAGGCACCGTCGTGCTCAATGGCCGCAACCTCGCCACCAGCTCCGACCGCGAACTCCTGGCCGCCCGCCGCGACTTACAGATGGTCTTCCAAGACCCTTACGCCTCGCTCAACCCGCGCATGACCGTATTCGCGACGCTCGCCGAGCCCTTGCTCGTGCATCGCGTCTGCGCGCCTGAGGACGTCGCCGCCCGCGTTGCCGAACTCATGCGTCTCGTCGGCCTCGCCCCGCGTTTCATGCAAAAATATCCGCATGAATTTTCCGGCGGCCAACGCCAACGCATCGCCATCGCGCGCGCGCTCGCCCTTGAGCCCAAAGTCATCGTGGCCGACGAGCCCGTCTCGGCCCTCGACGTCTCCATCCAAGCTCAGATCCTAAACCTACTCGCCCAACTGACCAAGAAGATGAATCTGACGCTCATCTTCATCGCGCACGACTTATCCGTCGTGAAACACATCTCCGACCGCGTCGCGGTCATGTATCTCGGGAAAATCGTCGAACTCGGCCTCGCCGCCGACGTGATCGAACGCCCGCGCCACCCCTACACGCGCGCGCTCGTGAGCGCTATTCCGACGCCCAACCCCGATACGGAGCGCACCCGCCAACGCATCGTGCTCGCCGGCGATCCCCCGTCGCCCATCAACCCACCCGCCGGTTGCGCCTTCCACCCGCGCTGCGCTTACGCTCAAGCCCAGTGCAAACTCGCCGCCCCCGCGCTCGTGGCCGATGGCCCAACGCGCGAAGTTGCCTGCGTCCGCCTCGCTGACTTGCCCTAAATTTCTCCGTCGGCGCCAGCCCGCACCGACGCGCCATTATGCTTGTGGCAAACCGATCTGGCGCAGCGCCTCGTAAGCCGCCACGCCCGCCGCCGTACTCAGGTTGAGCGAACGCAGCTCGGAATTTGCATGCGGAATCGTCACCCGCGCCGCCTCGCCCAACTCCTCGTGCAACCACGCCGGCGCACCGCTTCCCTCGTTGCCAAAAACCAAACCGTCGCCGTCCGCATACGCCGCGTTCCAAAAACTCCGCGTCGTCTTAGTCGTGAACAACCACAACCGCTTTGGCCCGACTGCACTCGCACGAAACGCCGCCCAATCCGCGTGTTCATGCACATCCAGCGACTTCCAATAATCCATCCCCGCGCGCCGCAAATTCCGATCATTGATCACGTATCCGAGCGGATGAATCAAATGCAGCCGCGAGCGCGTGAGCGCGCACATGCGCCCGATGTTTCCGGTGTTTTGCGGGATTTCCGGCTGGAAAAGCACGATGTGCAACATACCGCCATCGTCCCGCTGAAACCTCCCGTTGCAAGCACGCGCGACCGGGGCGAAGGTTAAGCTAGAATTTTATTCCACGCGCAAACCGGCATTGTCCGCGCGCAACACGCGCACCTCGCTCGCCACTCCCACCGCGCGAAATGCTCCAGCCATAGCCGCACCGACGCCCCCGGCGATACCCGACGCAGCCACGCACAGTACGCTTGAACCGCTCCCACTCAACCAACCCGTGAAAGCACCCGCCTGAAGGCCCGCGGCCATCGCCGCCGACGCGCCCTTGATCTTGGGCAAGCGATAGGGCTCGTGCATAAAATCGCCCGCCGCATCGCGCAGCCGCGCATAATCTCGCGCCGCAAAAGCCGCGACCACATACGCCGCGCTGTTGATGCTCCGCACCGCATCAAAGTAAGGCAAAGCTCTCGGCAGCGCGCCCCGCGATTCTTTCGTGAGCAATTCCACCGTCGGCGACACCACGACAAACGCGATTTCCTCACCCACTTCGAAACGGATCGTGTCGCGATAAGCTCCCGTCGCCGGATCGCAACGCGCCACGCAAAAACCGCCAAGGATGCCCGCGCTCGCGTTATCCGGATGCCCTTCCAGTTCCGTCGCCATCTCGACTAATTGGTGCCGACTCAAACCCGTCGCGAGCAACGCATCGAGCCCAGCCATCACACCAGCGATGACGGTCACGCTCGAGCCCAGCCCTCGCGCCGGCGGCACTTCGCCCTCGACGTGATAACAAAATCCCTGCGGCGCACGACCGGTCTTGGCGTAAAATAACGCCACCGCCGCCTCGACCATCGCTTGAGCGCGCGCGTCGGCTTCCGACTGCGGTTGCGGTCCGTTTACCGATGCGACCGATAACGTCACACGATTATAAACTTCGAGGGCGAGCCCGAGCGTATCGAAGCCAGCCCCACAATTTGAAGTACTGCCAGGGACTCGGACCGTGACGGTTTGGGGCAACAAGGACATCAGCGGCGGAGTTTCATGGCCTGACTGACTTCGCGCTCCTCTACCTTTTGCTTCAGCGTGTCGCGCTTGTCGTGGATCTGTTTGCCCGTGCACAAGCCGACTTCGACTTTCACCAAGGCTTCTTTAAAATACATGCGCAGCGGGATCAGCGCGCGACCGCCGGCGTCGAGCGCCTGGGCGATTTTCCGCAACTGATGTTTGTGCAACAGTAGCTTTCGCGTGCGCTTGGCCTCGTGGTTGTAAATATTACCGAACGCATATTGCTCGATGTGCGCGTTCATCATCCAGAGTTCGCCGTTCAACATGCGCCCGAACGAATCCGAAATCTGCGCCCGGCCGGCTCGGATGGATTTAACTTCCGTACCGCGTAGCTGCACGCCCGCCTCAAAACGCTCGTCGACAAAATAGTCACGAAGCGCCTTCGCGTTGCGGATCTCGGTAAACCGAGCGGCATCCTTTTTTTTGGCGGCCATGGTTCAGCGGTTCAGTAAGTAAACGTGCACAAAAAAGGCGGCGCCGACAATCGCGGGCCGCCTTTCCTAAGAAAAAAGGTGTACGCGTCTGCGGCAGATTAGGTGCCGATAGTCTCGTAGCTGATCTTCTCCTCGATGATCTCGCGCAAGGCGGTATCTTCGGGCGAAAGCTTTTCTAAAGACTCAACCAGCGGACGATTACCGCGTTTGAGCTGCTTCACCCGGAGCGAAACCAGATTGATGAGCACGTTGGGATCGGTGATCTTAGCGGCGGCTTGTTTGATGTAATCTTCTCGCATGGCAATAGGTTCGGACGGTGATAAAACGGGCTAGATGGAAGCCGCCCGCCACCGGCGTCAAGGGGGAATTTCCCCGCCAGCCGCAGCCGGCGGTTGCTTCGCTTCTCAGATTTCGGCAGGAGATTGAGGATGTTAATGTTGGCCTGGACCACCGTTCCCACCCGCGCAGAGGCAGATCGTCTTGCCGACGCCGCAATCGCCGCCGGTTTGGCCGTCTGCGTCCAAATCGAAGGCCCCGTCACCTCGGTCTATCGTTGGGATTCAAAAATCGAGCACAGCCAAGAGTTCCGCATGGTTTTCAAGTGCTTAAAAGCGCGGGCCTCCGCGCTAGAGAGCCAGATACTTGCCCTGCATCCGTACTCGACGCCCGAGTGGGTCGTCGTCGAAGCCACCTATGTATCAGAAAAATACTTGTCATGGGCGCAGATAAACCCTCACCATTGACCCTTTGATTCGCTGTAACCTTCAATTTTAAGCACCATGTCACAACATAAAAGTCTCCAAGGCGCCAACGGCCTCGTCGTCAAACGCAACGTCCTGAAGCGCTTCGAGCGCGTCGACTTGCTCAAGAAGCGCGGTCAGTGGAAAGCTGGCGATCGCGTCGCCGGTCTCCGTAAGACCAAGCCTGACGTCTAATTCTGGGTCATTTTTTTTAATTATAGGCAGGCAGTTTTCCGCTGCCTGCCTTTTTTGTATCCGCCGCTCAACCGCTAGATTCCCATTTCGCCATGCTCGACCTCATCAAAAAGCTCATCGATTTCATTATTCACATCGACAAGCACCTCGCCGAGATCATCGCCAGCTACGGTCTTTGGACCTACGGAGTGTTGTTTTTAATCATCTTTGCCGAGACGGGACTGGTCGTAACTCCGTTTTTACCAGGCGATTCCCTCCTCTTCGCGACTGGCGCGTTTTGCGCAAAGCCGGAGACAGGCCTCAACGTCCACGTCATGGCGCTACTGCTTTTTGTCGCCGCCGTCATCGGTGATACGTTAAATTACTGGATAGGCGCTAAGATCGGCCCCGCCGTCTTCAAACGTGAAGACTCGATTTTCCTGCGCAAAAAACATCTCGAACGGGCGCATGCATTTTTTGAAAAATACGGTGGTCGCGCGATCATCCTCGCCCGCTTTGTACCCATCGTACGCACCTTCGTGCCTTTCGTCGCCGGCGCGGGCCGGATGAACTATTCGCGTTTCATGGGCTACAATGCGATCGGTGGCTTCGTCTGGATTTATTTTTTCATCTACGCGGGTTTTTGGTTCGGCAACCAACCCTTCGTGCAGAAGAACTTCAAACTCGTGATCCTCGCGATCATCATCCTCTCGATCGTGCCTATCATC
>CAJAFD010000453.1 GCA_903938935.1 uncultured Opitutia bacterium | reverse complement strand
TCGAAGCGAGCGCGACGACGGTATTGCCGCTGGTGATCGCGGGAGCGATGAGCGAGATCAACGCAAGCAGCGGCGCTTCATCGGGCGCGATCACGCCGATGATGCCCATCGGCTCGGTGACGGTGAAATTGAAATAAGGCGCAGCGACGGGGTTCACGTTGCCGAGCACCTGTTCGTATTTGTCGGTCCAGCCTGCGTAATAAATGAGACGATCCACCGCGGCGGCAACTTCCCGAGCGGCGGCGGCTGGAGTGGCGCCACCGAGCGCGATCGCGGCGGCCATTTCTCCGGCGCGGGCCTCGATCATTTCGGCGAGGCGATAGAGAATCTGGCCGCGGTTGTACGCGGTGCGTTTCGCCCAGCCGGGGCCGGCTTTAGCGGCGGCTTCGACGGCGTTGCGCAGATCTTTGCGCGTACACTGCGGGATGTTCGCGAAAAAATCGCCAGCGGCGTCCTTCAACGGAAACACGCGCGCGCTCTCGGAGCGGATGAACGCGCCGCCAACGTAAACTTTCGGGGTCTTGGTGATGGGAAGTCGGGCCATGGTGCGTGCTTTCGCTTAGATGAGTTTGCAGTAATCGAGCAGACCTTGCCGGCCGCCCTCGCGACCGAAGCCGCTTTCTTTGTAGCCGCCGAAAGGCGAAGCGGGATCGAATTTGTTATACGTGTTGGCCCAGACGACGCCGGCTTTCAGCTCGGTCGACAGCTTCAGGATGCGCGAGCCTTTGTCAGTCCACACTCCGGCGCTGAGACCGTAGGCGGTGTTGTTGGCCTTCTCGATCGCTTCATCCACCGTGCGAAACGTGAGGATCGAAAGCACGGGTCCAAAAATTTCTTCCCGCGCAACGCGACTGCTCATGCTCACGCCAGAGAAAATCGTGGGGCGGAAATAAAAACCTTTCGGCGGGAGCGCGCACTCGGGCTGAAACATCGCGCAACCTTCTTTCACGCCAGCCGCGACCAGCGCGCGAATTTTGGTGAGTTGCTCGCGCGAGTTGATCGCGCCGATGTCGGTGTTTTTATCGAGCGGGTCACCGACGCGCAGCGTGCGAATGCGAGTTTTCAGCTTCGCGAGGACTTTTTCCGCGATGCCTTCTTGCACGAGCAAACGCGAGCCGGCGCAGCACACGTGGCCTTGGTTAAAAAAGATGCCGTTGATGATGCCTTCGACGGCTTGATCGAGCGGCGCGTCGTCGAAGATGATGTTGGCCGCCTTACCGCCGAGCTCCATCGTCATTTTTTTATCGGAGCCCGCGAGCGAGCGCATGATGACTTTCCCGACTTCGGTCGAGCCCGTGAACGCAATCTTGGCGGGCGTGGGATGATTCAAAACCGCCGCACCAACCTCGCCGGCGCCCGTCACGAAATTTACCACGCCCGGAGGCAAGCCGGCGTCTTGGAAAATCTCCGCGAGTTTCAGCGCGGTGATCGAGGTCGTTTCGGCGGGCTTGAGGACGACGGTGTTACCCATGGCGAGCGCGGGCGCGAGTTTCCACGCGCACATGAGCAACGGGAAATTCCACGGGATCACTTGCCCAACGACGCCCAGCGGCGCGACGCGGCGACCCGGGGCGACATACTCGAGTTTATCGGCCCAGCCCGCGTGATAAAAGAAATGCGCAGCAGCCATGGGCACGTCGAAGTCGCGGGATTCCTTGATCGGTTTACCGCCGTCGAGCGTCTCGGCGACGGCGAATTCCCGCGCGCGATCCTGCAAGAGGCGCGCGATGCGATAGAGATACTTGGCGCGTTCGCGGCCGGGCATTTTTCCCCAAACGCCGTCGGCCGCGCGCTGGGCGGCAGCGTAGGCCGCATCGACATC
>CAJAFD010000452.1 GCA_903938935.1 uncultured Opitutia bacterium | reverse complement strand
GTGCGTTTTTTTTCGTCGAGATCGGCGAGGAGCACGCTCTTCACCTGCGGGTGCGCGTTGAAAAGCGGGATGAAATGCTGCGCAAATTGCCCCGCGCCGACGATGCCGATTTTGATGCTCATGGCCGTAGGTTGTCGCCGGGTTCACCGCTCGGTTTCAACGCGAATCCAGCGGATTAATCAGCACCCGACCCAAGCCGCAACGAAGCCTTTAACCACGGCACCCGCCCAACCCGCCATCGCCGCCGCCGATTATCACGGTGAACTGATCGTGAATCGCCGGCGCTTATACTCGGCGCCCGCAGATGGTTTTCGCTTTGGCCCCAAGCCCGCTTCGTCCAGTATATCTACAACCCCAACGACCCCCGATGTCCATGCCCCCCACCGACCTCTCCGCCATCGGCGACCTTGAGCGCAACCCCGAGCGTTCCCTGCAATTTGAATTCGTCCGCGCCACCGAGAACGCCGCCCTCGCCTGCCTCCCGTGGCTCGGTCGCAACGCCAAAGAAACCGCCGACGATGCCGCCAGCCGCGCCATCCTCGGCGTGCTCGAATACGTGGACATCTGCGGCGAGTGCGTGATCGGCGAAGGCATCAAGGACAACGCCCCGGGCATCTTCATCGGCGACAAACTCGGCACCTGGGCGCCCGGCAGTTGGCACGTCGACATCGCCGTCGATCCCATCGACGGCACCACCAATCTCTCCAAAGGCATGCCCAACTCCATCTCCGTGATGGCCGCGACCTTTGCCCCGCCCGGCGCCCCGCGCGCGATGATGAGCCTGCCGTCCTTCTACGCGGAAAAACTCACCTACGGCCCACGCGTCGTCGAACAGATAGAGCTGCGCCGCGTCCCCGCCTTCAACCTCGACACCCCGCTCACCAACATCCTCGACATCGTCGCCCTCGCCCTCGGCAAACGCGTCCGCGAGATCGTCGTCTGCACGATGGATCGGCCCCGCCACGCCAAACTCATCGAGGAAATCCGCGCCTCCGGCGCCGCCCTGCGCCTCATCTCCGATGGCGACATCACCGCCGCCGTCGCCCCCGCGCTGCACGACGCCGCCGTCGATCTTTACTTCGGCATCGGCGGCTCACCCGAAGGCGTCCTTACTGCGGCCGCCCTCCGCGCCCTCGGCGGCGACATCCAACTGCGCATGTGGCCCCGCGACGACGCCGAACGCGTCGATCTCGCCAAAAACGGCGTCACTGAAGCCCAGCTCAAAAAAATCTACCACGCCCACGAACTCGTGACTGGCGACAGCGCCATCTTCTGCGCGACTGGCATCAGCGACAGTCCCTTATTGCCCGGCGTGCGCGTGAGCGGACACCGCGCGATCACGCATTCGATTTTGATGCGCGCGAAAAGTCGCAGCGTGCGCCGCATCGAGACCGTGCACGACCTACGCCACAAAACCATCCGCCTCCGCGGCGACTCCCGCGAACGCACCGTCTGAGCCCCACTCAACGCGGGGTGCGACCTCCGGGCGCGCCGAGTCTCCCCGATTTCCACGAGGCTTTGGAAGCGGCCCTTGCAATCCGAGCCGAGCGCGGCATGATGCGTGTTGTTCTTTGATTGGTATCGCACCCAATCGAATCAACGGGGCTCTCGGGCTCCGTCGTTACAACCCATTTTGGGGGTGTTCTGGATTCGACCCTTGGTTGGAGTGCGCTGCTGCCGGTCGAGAGTGAAGGTCTCTCGCAAATCCCTCTTCAAAAAAATAACAGGCAACTACGAAGAAATGCCCCTGGCTGCTTAATTAACAGCCACGTTTGTCCACCAACACCTGCTAGGTGGAACGAACGTCGACAGCAGGTATAGTGCGCGGAGCGACTCGCGGTTTGCGCACCGTATCTTCATCCGGGAGTTGGTTGGGAGCTGAGCGCGCGTTTACGCATAGCCCCGACGAGATTAATATAACGCTATACCGGTAGATGCGGCGTGCGAAGGTCAGGGGCACGCGGGTTCAACTCCCGCCACCTCCACCATTTTTATAACCCATCGTGCCCGCTCACGCCGATGGAGTTACTCAACGTACCCGGCGTGCGACCGGGGCTAAATTCGCGGGCGGGCAGCGGAAGGTAATTCGTAGAACGCAACGAGACCCGCTCCAGCGAAACGATTTACGCTGGAGCGCTGCCCGGTCGTGAAGCGACCCACCCAAGCCAAAAGCTAAAACTCCACTTGGCCCAGTTTTGGGGACTCGCTCAATTGACTCAGAACCGAACCGTCGCCGTAAAATCCCATTGCGGCGACACCACGTAGATCTGGCGATAGACGACCATTCCCGTTGTGAGCGTCGTCGTGCCGGTGCGACGCGTACGAGCGTTTTCAAGATCAACGATGTTGCGGCAGCCGAGGCGGAAGCGGACTTGTTGGCTCCAGATTTTTTGGTCGCGCATGACGTAACCGCTGACCAGGTGGGAGATACCGCCGTAGAATTCGCGGCCATTAACGATCGAGAGCAGATAATTATCCCGCCAGCTACCATTTACGCCGAGGCGGACCCCGCGCAGCGGCGCCCAAACCTCGCGTTGAAACGAGTAGTCTGCGATCCAGCTCGCAGACCACGGCGCCGCACGAGCACCGGTTGGCTTGGTCGAGTAATCGCTTGAATCGAGGACCTCTTTGGCGTCAGCAATCAACGCGGGGGCCTCGTCACCGCGCTTAACGGCGGCTTCATAATAGGAGCGAAAAGCAGAAAAGTCCGGGCGCGTGATCACGTCGGCTTTGGCGAGGGTAAAACGGAGTTGCAGGCCCTTGGTGGGGCGAGCGAGCAGGGTGACATCGAAACCTTTGGATGACTCGGTCGAGAGAACATCACGATATTGATTAACGTCATTCCAGGTTCGGAAATAACGAGGATCGCTGGCGGTGATCGTGTTCGGATTGATCAAATCCTCGATGTCGCCGGCACTGAAGCTGGAGGGCGTCCAGCGAAATTCGACGTTGGCGCGGTCGATCTGAAACGCGCCGAAAGTGAGCGTAAGGCGATTGTTGAACATCGCACC
>CAJAFD010000451.1 GCA_903938935.1 uncultured Opitutia bacterium | reverse complement strand
GTCACCAAACCCGGCACCGCTACCGCCGCGCTCGTTTCCAATCTCGATTTTGCAGAGACTTTTATCGATGCCGCGGGTTTGCCCCAGCCCGCCGACATGCAAGGCCGCAGCCTCAAGCCGCTCCTCGCCGGCCAGACTCCCGCCGATTGGCGCACGGCGTTTTACTACCAATATTTTGAGTACCCCACGCCTCACCGCGTGCGGCCGCACTACGGCGTGATCACCGACCGTTTCAAACTCGTGCGCTTCGAAGGCGTCGGTGAAGATTATTGGGAGCTCTTTGATCTCGCGCGCGACCCGAACGAGATGAAAAGCGTTTACGGCGAGTCGTCGTACGCCGACATCACCGCTGAATTGAAGCAGCAGCTCACGCGCCTGCGCCGCGAATTGAAAGTGCCCGAGGTCATTCCGACTTCGTGGTATGGCAATCCCCCGGGCACCGGAAAAGGCGCCAAACAAAAAGCGAAGGCGGCCGCCGCCGAGAAAAAACCTTAAGCAAAACGTCGGCGCCGAGTTCATGGAAAATCGCGCCGCAGGGTTCGACTCGAGCGGCGGATTGTGACTTATTCGGCGCATGACATCCCGATTCTTACCCCTGTTAGCGTTGGTTGGTTTTTCGGTCGCAGTGAGCGCGGTGGCGGCGCTGCCTGAGGCCAGCGTCGTCCGCACCGCCGATCGGGTGCGCGTGGAGCTCGGCGGAAAATTGTTTACCGAGTACGTGTATCAAGGCGCCCCGCGGCCTTATTTTTATCCTGTGCTCGCCGATGACGGGACGCGCTTGAACCGCGATTTTCCGATGAAAGCGGATACGCCTGGCGAAGAGCTCGATCATCCGCATCATCGCTCGTTGTGGTTCACGCACGGCGCGGTGAACGGCGTGGATTTTTGGACCGAGCGCAAGGGCACCGGCACGATCATCAATGACACCGTCAAGGCGACCGCGGCCGGCAGTGTCGCGACGTTGGTGTCGACCAATCGCTGGGTGGGTCCGGACGGCGTGGTGCACTGCACCGACGAGACGACGGTGCGTTTGAGCGCCGTGCCGGCTGGGCGTCAGATCGACTATGAAGTCACGTTGCAAGCGCCGGCGGACCGCGCCGTGGTTTTGGGCGACACCAAGGAAGGTTCGATGGCTTTCCGCGTCGCGCAGTGGCTCACGCCGCCGCACCTGTTCAACAAAAAGAAAACCGACGGCAAAGGCACCATCGTGAATGCCGAAGGCATCCGTGACGCGGCGACGTGGGGCAAGGCTTCCACGTGGGTCGATTACCACGCGCCGAAAGACGGGAAAATTTACGGCATCGCGATGTTCGATCACCCGAAAAATCCGCGGCATCCGACGTGGTGGCACGTGCGCGATTACGGTTTGTTCGCGGCGAATCCGTTTGGAAAACACGACTTCGAGCCCGCGCACAAAGCCAACCCCAAGGCCGGCGATCTCACGATCCCGGCGGGCGGCCGCGTGACGTTTCGCTGGCGGTTTTATTTCCACGCAGGCGACGAAAAGACGGCGCGCATCGCGGAGCAGTTTGCGGCGTACGCGGCGGAAAAATAAGGCTAGCGAAGGTTCGCCGTAACCCGCAGTTGACCCGCAGCGGCGGAGATTGGAACACTGCCCGCTTGTCCTCCGCCGAACGCATCAAGCAAGTCTACGAGCGCTTCCCTTATCCGGGAAACGATCTCGTGGCGTTGCTCCGGCGCGGCGGCTCGATGCCGGCGCTCAAGTGGATGCAAGGCATCGGCCGGCCCGGCTGCGGGGCGCCTCGGCGCGTGCTCGTCGCCGGCTGCGGCACGGGCGTGGAGGCGTTGGTGTTGCGGCGCCAATTGCCGAAGGCAGAAATCGTCGCAGTGGATTTCAGTCCGCGCTCGATCGCGGTGGCGCGGAAATTGGAACGCGTGGCGCAAGTCGGACGCGCGATCACGTTTCTCGTCGCCGATCTCACGGATGCAAGGTTGGCGGAAAAAATCGGCGGCGATTTTGATCTGATCACCTGTCACGGCGTGTTGAGTTATATTCCTGAACCCGCGCGGGCGTTGCGGGCCCTGGCGAAGGGTCTCGCGTCCGGTGGCGCGCTGTATCTCGGCGTCAATGGCGCGGGGCATCCGACGACGACCTTGCGGCCGTGGCTGCAGAGCTTCGGCATCGACGTCAGCGAGATGAAAGAAGAGCGGAGACTGCGGACGTTGCTGCAACTCTGGGATG
>CAJAFD010000450.1 GCA_903938935.1 uncultured Opitutia bacterium | reverse complement strand
GATTAACTTTGTCGTTATCACCAAGGGCGCGGGTCGTATCGCGGAAGTTTCGGCGCGGTTTACCTTGGATGCGTTGCCCGGTAAACAGATGGCGATCGATGCGGAGCTGAATGCTGGGGCGATTGATGAGCCCACGGCCACGGCCCGGCGGCTCAAATTGCAGCGGGAAGCAGATTTTTATGGTGCGATGGACGGTTCGTCCAAGTTTGTGCGGGGTGAAGCGATCGCGGGTATTTTAATCACCTTGGTCAATGTTTTGGGCGGCTTCATGATCGGCGTCTTGCAGATGGATTTGTCACTGATGGAGTCGCTGCAAAAATTCACGTTGCTGTCGATCGGTGATGGTCTGGTGACGCAAATTCCGGCGCTGGTGATTTCAGTCGCGGCGGGTTTGCTGGTCACGCGTGCGGCGGATAATGGCGACATGGGTCAACAAGTCGGCGGGCAATTGGTGCGCTACCCTATCGCCCTGAAGATGGTCGGCGGGGTGATGTTGCTCATGGCCTTAATGCCCGGGCTGCCGCTGTTACCACTCGGGTTGATCGGCGGATTTTTTCTCTTCATCGGCTACAAACTTCCCGCGGTTGCTCCTGAGGCAGAACCGGTCGCCAAGACCGCCGCTGAGAAGGCCAAGGATAAAGAAGCCGCGCCGCCCAAGAGTGGCTCGGTTGAGGAAGTGCGTCGCTTGATCGACGTCGATGTGTTTGCCGTAGAAGTAGGCTTCGGCCTGGTGGGTTTGGCGGATCAGAAGCAAGGCGGCGATTTGCCCGCGCGAATCACGGGCGTGCGTAAAACCTTGGCCCGCGAATTGGGCGTTATCGTGCCGCAAGTGGCCGTGCGCGACAATCTCGAGCTCGCGAGTGGCGAGTATCGTTTTCTTTTGCGCGGCCGGATAGTGGGGCGTGGTTCGCTCATGATGGGTCGCTGGATGGCGATGAATGTCTCGGGCAGTCGCGTGCAACTGCGCGGCGTCGCGTGTCAGGAGCCGGTCTTCGGGCTCGCGGCCGTGTGGATCGAAGAGGCCGAAAAGAAAAATGCGGAGATCAACGGTTACTCGGTGGTGGATTGCGCCTCGATCATCGTCACGCATCTTTCCGAAATTTTGAAGTCGAACGCGCACGTGTTGCTTGGTCGACAGGATGTGCAGGCGTTGATCGACCATGTGAAGCAATCGCATCCGGCGCTCGTCAGCGAGTTGCTACCGGACTTGGTCAATCTCGGGATCATCCAGCGCGTGTTGCAAAATTTGCTGCGCGAAAATGTCCCGATTCTCAATCTCCCGTTGATTTTGGAAGGGATCGCCGATTACGCCGCGTTGACGAAGAATCCCGACGATTTGAGCGAGTTGGTGCGTCGCCGGCTCGGGCCTTATTTTGTGCCGTTGTTGGAATCGGCTCCGGGCACGGTGCGGGCGTTGACGCTCGATCTGCGCCTCGAAAAAGAGCTGGTGGCGAAAATCCATCGGACGGCGGCAGACTTCGGCCTGGCGCTCGATCCGGCTTTGAGCGCGCATCTGCTCGAAGGGATCAACACCAAGCAGGCGCAATTTGCCGCCGGCGGCAGCGCGCCTTGCATCGTAGTGGGCGCGGAGTTGCGGTTGGCGCTGCGGCGTTTCTTGGAGTCGACGTTCCCACGGCTCACAGTTGTATCCTTTCAGGAAATACCTGGGACATACCAGATCGAGAATGCCGGTATAATTTCGGCGCCGGTTGAAACGGCCCGCGCGGCGGCTTAATCCCATGGCTTCACCTGCTCTTAAATCTCCCGCGCCGGGCACGTACCGGTTCATCGTGCGCTCCGTGAACGAGGCGCTTTCGGTGCTCAAATCGCAGTTGGGGCCGGAAGCGCGCGTGCTTTCGGTGCGGCCCGTGCGGCAGGGTTTTATCAAACGTATTTTCGGCGGAGCTAAACTCGAAGTCATCGCTGAGCTCGCGGCGCCTGAAACGGCGATGGAGCCGGTGATAGCACCGCCGGTGCCGGGGGTGTTGAGTTCGACGTATGCGGCTGGATTGGCGCGTGGAAGCCGGCCCGTGGATTTGCGGGCCGCGTTGAAGTCGGCGGGATTTTCTGAAGCGCTGATTTGGCGCGTCGAAACGGAGCGGCGTTGGTCGATCTCGGGCGAGAAACCTTTGGGTGATGCGCTGGCGGAGTTTGTGCG
>CAJAFD010000449.1 GCA_903938935.1 uncultured Opitutia bacterium | reverse complement strand
GCTTATAAATATTTCGAGGAGCTCATGACCAACGTGCGGCTCCAAATCTGCACCGGACTCTTCCGCAGCGCGTCCAATATTGAGAGTTTTGAAAACATGCTCTCGCTCCTGAGTCGCACGGCCCGCGCCGTCGGCCCCGCCGATGCGCCCGCGGCTCCGCGCTTGGAGACGAGTACGACCGTCACCGGCGGCGGCACCTCTGAAGGCGCCCCAGACGCAGCGCCCGAAATCCAGTTACCCAAAGTCACGATCCGCCGCGAGACGCCGAAAGACGGCCGCAACGATCCGTGCCCCTGCGGCAGCGGTAAAAAGTTCAAAGCCTGTCACGGCGCGTGAGTCCGGCTGAGTCAACGCCCGCGCTCGATCCCTACGCGCCCCAACCCTCGTTTTGGCGCGATCAGGCCGATTACGTGACGGCGGCGATCGTTTTTGTGTTCACCGTGGTGCTCACGGTGTTGGCGTATCCGCCGTACTCGACGCCGGAGCTCGCCTATGTGTGTCTCGTGCCCGGTTTGTTTTGGGCCTATCGCCAGCCGCGATTGAAACTTTATGCCGGCACGATGCTGGCCGCGCAGGCGGTGGCATGGACGATTTTGCTCGGTTGGTTGCACCACGTGACCTGGGCGGGACTTTTTTTGCTCGGGCCGTTTATCGGCGCGTGGGTGGGCGCATGGTTTCTCGCGGCGTGGTGGGCGTTACCGCGCATGATCGGGCGCAAGACGTCCGTGCGTTTGATGGTGTTACTCGGGCTCGCGGGCTTGTGGTGTATTAACGAGTGGCTGCGCACGTTTGTGCTCGGTGGTTTTCCGTGGTTGCCGCTCGCGGCGAGCCAATGGGAACGCGTGAGCGTCTTGCAGCTCGCGGCCTACACGGGGCAGGGCGGGGTGGCGTTTGTGCTCGTCGCCATGAATCTCGGTTTCGCGGCGTATGCGCACCGGTTGTTTTGCGAAGGCGTCTCAGGTCTCAATAAGCGCAGTCAGGAATTTTTCCTCGCGGTCTTTTTACTCTTCGTGGCGTTGAGCGTGCACGTGCAGGAGACGTTTAATCGCGCGCCGTATTACACGACGTTGGGGCGGGTGGCGTTCGTGCAACCTTACGTGCCGCAAGAGCTGAAATGGGATCCGACGAAGGCGCCGGGCATCATCGCGACGCTCGAAAAAACCACGCTCGCCGCGGCGGCGACCAAGCCCGATCTCATTCTTTGGCCCGAGGCCGTGACGCCTTGGGCCGTGCGCGGGGATTCCAATGTGAAAGACTTCACGGAGTCCTTGGTGAAGCGTGCGGGGACTTCGTTGTTGCTGGGCTCCATCGCGATCGAGGATCTGGGTCGGCCCGAGGAACGTTGGCTCAACGGTGCGTTTCTCGTCACGCCTGACGCCGGGTTGCAACCGACGTACTACGCGAAACGCAAACTCGTCCCTTTCGGCGAATTTGTGCCGTTTCGGCCGGTCTTGGGTTGGCTCAAGAAATTTGTGCCGATCGGTGATGATTTTGCGCGCGGCACGGAGGCGGCGGCGCTGTTGGTGCCCATGCGGGGTGAGTCGGTCGCGTTTGGAGCTTTGATTTGTTATGAGGATATTTTCCCGTCGCTGGCGCGGGCGAGTGTCCTGTCGGGTGCCGATGTGCTGACGGTGATTACTAATAATGGCTGGTTCGGCGAAGGCGGCGCGACATATCAACACGCGGCGCATTCGGTTTTACGCGCGGTGGAAAATCGCCGCCCCGTGCTACGCTGCGGCAATGGCGGTTGGAGTGGATGGATCGATGAATTTGGCAACGCGCGTTTCTCGATGCGCGAGGATAATGGAAATATTTATTTCCGGGGTGCCCAAGTCACTACGATCGCGCGCGACTCACGCTGGATCGGGCGCACGAGTTTTTATACGAAGCACGGTGATTGGTTTGTGTTGCTGGGTTTGGCGCTGGCGGCGACGGCTTATTTTTTGCTTTCGAGTCACGCTCCGCTGCGATCGAGGCGTTGAGTCTGCGGACTGTCCGTTAGTCCGCGCTTTGCGTCGGTGGTTGGGATTTCTGCCTCTGTCTACGCCTCCGTTTAATAAACCAGCGGATGGCCTAGCCCCCGTAAACCCTATGCAACGTCCCTCCGTCTCCGCGTCTCGTCATCACGTGACTTCGCTTCCAGCCTTCGTGAGTGTGCTCGCCGGTCTTGTCGTCACCACGTACGCCCAGTCCACTGCTGAATCTCCCGAGATCGCCGCGCGCAACGCCGCCGCTAAAGCCGCTGCCGCCAAAACCCCCGATCTTTCGAAAGACGGCGCCGTGGTGCTCACCCCGTTTCAAGTCAGTACCTCGAAAGATTCGGGTTACTTCGCGGAAAACACTCTCGCTGGCTCCCGTCTCAACACCAACTTGGCCGATCTCGCCGCCTCCATTACCGTCGTGACCAAGCAACAGATGGATGACACTGCGGCCTTGGACATCAACGACGTGTTCAAATACGAAGCCAGCACCGAAGGTTCCAGCTCCTACACCCCGTCGATCACCGATCGCGGTACGGCCAAGGATTCCATCGCGGGTTACAGCTTCGGCAATAACGGCGACTCCTCCACCAACGCCCAAGCCAATCGCGTCCGCGGTTTGGCGGCTCCCGATGCCGCGATTAACAATTTCCCGACGAACAACCGCATCCCCTTCGATTCGTACAATACCCAGTCGGTTGAAATCACTCGCGGACCGAACTCCCTGCTTTTCGGTCTCGGCACGCCCGCGGGTATCGTGAACCAAACCTCTGCCCAGGCGGTTCTGAATCGTAATTCCAACCAGGTCGTGATGCGCACCGATCAATACGGCTCCTTCCGT
>CAJAFD010000448.1 GCA_903938935.1 uncultured Opitutia bacterium | reverse complement strand
GGTTTGAAGGCGTTTGTTTTATGCAACCCATCCAATCCGTGCGGCCGCGTGTTTACGCGCGAGGAGCTGCTGCAGATCGCAGCGCTCGCCGAGGAATTCGATACGTGGGTGCTCACGGATGAAGTTTACGAGCACATCGTCTTCGCGCCGCATCGGCACACGTATTTCTCGACGTTGCCCGGTATGGCGCAGCGCACGCTCATGTGTTCGTCGTTGTCGAAGACGTTTTCGATCACGGGTTGGCGGCTCGGCTATCTCCATGCGGCGCCGGGGGTGATCGCGCAGGCGCGCAAAGTGCATGATTTTCTGACGGTGGGCGCGGCGGCCCCGTTGCAACACGCGGTGGTGACGGCGCTGAATTTTCCGGCGAGTTACTACGATGGGTTGGCGGCGGAGTACGCGGCTTCGCGCGATGTGTTGCTGGGTTATCTCGACCAGACGGGCTTGAGTTACACGCGGCCTGAAGGGGCGTATTTTGTGATGCTCGATATTTCGCCTTTCGGCTACGCGAGCGACGTGGAATTCGCGCACTGGATGACGAAGGAGATCGGCGTCGCACCCGTGCCAGGCTCAAGTTTTTTTGCGAACGGCGAAAACCGCTACGTGCGGCTCAACTTTGCCAAGAAGCCCGCGACGCTCCACGCGGCGGGTGAGCGGTTGTTGAAATTAAAGCGCTAGCACGGGCTTGGGTGAAACGTCTCGTCGGTGTTTAGGGCGGCGATATACGCGGGGTCTGATGAAGTTTTTTAAACTACGAGCTTAGGGGCTTTGTGGATGGCCCGCATACACACTGGCCCTAACTTTTGTGGAGTGCAGTCAGGGGACTTCGTAGATTTCAATCAGGGCTATGCCGGAAGAGGTTTTTTTGGTTGATTTGATCTGCGCGGTGTAGGCGCCAGGGTTTAAGGTGATTAATAGGGCGGAATCTTTGCTGTCGGTTGGGAGTGTAAACGCGCCGGTCTGGCTAGCGGCGTTGGCGATCTCGGCGCGGTTGGCCCAGCCTGTGTTGGTTGCGATGACTTGATTTTCTTGGTAGAGGGTGAGGACTGGATCAGGCAGCGCGCCGGCGATACCGAATGTGCTCAGGGCGGGGCCGATGCCTCGAACGAGGAGCGTTTTGGGGTGATTGCCGCTGACGATGAAACCGCCGATGAGCACGCCGTCGTCAGGGGTGACATTGCCTCGGCTGGAGATGTTAAGGAGGCGTTGGTAATCGGCGTTGGAGTTTAAGCTAGCGTCATAAATTTCCGCGAGGGCGACGCCGGTGCCGTTAGGGTCGGAGATTTGCGCAGTGTAGGCGCCGGGGGCGAGGGTGATGAAGAGTGCGGCGTCTTTGCCGTCGGCATCGCGGTTGCGACTGGTGAGCGGGAATGCCCCGAGCCGCGCCATTTCGGCGGCGTCGTTTTTATTCCAGTCATCGTTTTCGGCGATGAGTTGGTTGCCTTGATAAATTTTGATAGCGGGATTGGGCAGGGTGTCGGTGAGACCAAAGGGGCTGAGCGCGGGACCGACCGCGCGAATGAGGATTTTTTTGTTTGCGGGGCCACCGACGACGAAACCGGTGATCAAAACAGAGTCGCCGAGGCCGACTTTGGCGCGAGAAGAGAGATTTATCAGGCGGTCGGTGCGCGTGGTGGTGCTTTTTAATCCCGCGAAATTCACCGTGGTGTTGCTGGTCAAAGAGAGCGAGCTGGTGAGGATGGTGGTCGGAGGATTAATAACGCCCTTCAGCAGTGCGTCGCCCGCCGACGTAGTCGTGGCGAGGGTGTAGGTGTAGTCGGATTTTAAGGTAGTTAATCCACCAGTGATCACCCTCTCGGTGTTGGTGAGCACGAGCATCTGGTTGTCTCGATCTACGACGGCATAGGTGTTGCCGAGATTTTCTGCGAGGGATTGTGATTTGTAGAATCCGGCGGCCGGTGTTTCGTTGGAAGACGGTGCAGGAACGCGTGAGGTGAAAACGAGTCCTAGGGGAGCGATGCTGCCCGAGAGCACATGGTCTGTGAGCGTGCCGCTGAGGGTGTAGGTTGTGACTTTAGTGGGGTCGCTTTGCAGGTTGAGAGAAGTCAACGAACTCAAGGTGCTCACCGCGGTTAGCGTCGTGGAAAACGTTCCGCCGGGGCCGATTTGGAATTCGGAGGTGCCGTTAAGCATCGGATGGATCGATGAAACGACCAAAATTGTGGCGTTGCGAGAATTAGGCTGCAGGACCAAAGCGACATCGCTTTCGACGGCTTGAGTCGCGGGCGCACGAGCAGAGGCTAAAATTACTTGGGTGGCTCCCGCCCTTACAGCAAAGGATACTTCGACGTCGGGGGCGGCGTCATAGGTTGCATCTCCTGACTGGCTGGCGCGGATTTTTACGGTGCCCGTGGCGCCGGTCAGATCAACGATGTTAGCGGCGAGCATCGCTGGTCCGCTGAGGACGGTGTAGGAAACCGGCAAACCTGAGCTCGACTTCGCTGCTAGGTCGAAGGATCCACTGTTGCTGGTGCGGTCGGCGATGGTGGCAAAGGCGATGGACTGGTTGAGACGGCTGATGGTGAGGGTGTCAGTGGAGGGGCTGGGTTCGCTTGAGCCAGCGTTGTTGTTCGAGGTGATGGAGAAGCGATACGATTTACCAGGAGTGAGACCTGTGATTTGAGCAGGAGAGCTTGTGGTTGTGACGCGGACGATGGAACCGTCGCTCGCGGTCGCGAGGATCGTGTAGCCGGTGATCGCGCTGCTGCCGGAGGAACTCGGTGTGGTGAAGGTGAGGGTGGCCTCGCCGTTGGCGGATGTAACGGCAGTGATGACCGGAGCGCTGGGCACGGTGGCGACCACCTCGAGCGAGACCGAGGTGGTCGCGTTGGTGTAATTAGCGGAGTCGTTGGGGGTGAAGGTCGTGGATAAAGTGTGGGTGCCGACGTTGAGAAGGGCGCCGCTGGCGGGGCTGTAGACAAAGGAGCCGGGAACGTTGGCGGTGGCGTTGAGCTGGGTCGCTGATAGCGCGGTGCCGTAGGTGATCGCCGCGGGCTTCGCCCAAGATAGCATCGGGGTTCCAACGGTGACGTTGAGGATGTAGGACTGACTCGCAGCAGCATTAAAACCAGCTTTAGCGGATTGGGTTGCGGTGATCGTCGCGGGACCGACGGCGACGCCGGTCACTAAGCCAGTTGTGGCATTTACCATCGCTTTGCTGGCATCGCTGCTGGTGTAGCTGATAGTGCCGAAACTAGGGTCTGAAAAATTAGAAGTAGCAGTATTGGGCAGCGTGGTGTCGACAGACACCGAGGCGGT
>CAJAFD010000447.1 GCA_903938935.1 uncultured Opitutia bacterium | reverse complement strand
CGCCGCTCCGTGCTCGATTTCGTCAACGAGGACACGCGCCGCATGCAGAGTCGCCTCGACCCGCGCGACCGCGAGAAACTCGATCAATATCTCACCGGCATTCGCGAAGTGGAAATCCGCATCCAGAAAGCCGAACGCTTCGGGGCCAACGTCGATCCCGACCTCGCTACGCCCGCGGGCATTCCGCGCAGCCACGGCGAACACGTTCGCCTGATGTACGACTTGCTCGCGCTCGCGTTTAAGACCGACTCCACGCGCGTCGCGACCTTCGCCCTCGCGCACGACGGCGACAACCGCTCCTTCAGCGAAATCGGCGTCGCGGAGGGTCACCATGATCTTTCTCATCATCAGGGGAATCAGGAGCGCATCGCGAAGATCGCGCGCATCGACCGCTGGTATTCCGAGCAATTCGCCCGTTTCCTCCAAGACCTCGAATCCACCCGTGACGTCGATGGCAACTCCGTGTTGCACAACACGCGGATCGTCTATGGCAGCGGCAACGCCGACGCCAACCGCCACTCGCACGACAACTTGCCCGTGATCCTCGCCGGTGGCGGCGGTGGCCAGCTGAACCCCGGTCGCTATGTGCGCCACGGTTCGAAGCCGATGACGAATCTCTATCTTAGTCTCGCCGATCAAGCGGGCGTGACGGGACTCGAGCGTTTCGGTGATTCGACGGGCCGTTTAGCGAATATCTAACTCGCGCCTTACACGCGCCTCCGGCGCAAAATCTCAGGCGTGGGCGCGGCGATTTTGGCGCCGACGCTGTAGCATCGTCGCGCCGAGCGCGATGATGCCGGCGACTAAAGCGTAGGTCGTGGGCTCCGGTACGGCTGAGGCGTAAAGGCCAGAAATGGCGGCCGCGTTGAGCGAGCTGTCGTAGATGCGAATTTCGTCGAGGGAGCCGTTGTAAAATGAAACGCCCGGATTGCGGGAGAGGTCGGAGCCGATCAAGAAACCGCTCGCGCTATTCCTCACTCCGGTTGGCCCGCTGGCGAACGACGATTCCAAGGTGCCGTTGACGTAAAGGGCCATGGCGCCGGTGGTGCCGTTCCACGTGGCGGCGACGAATTGCCATTGGCCGTTATTCACGTTGGAGGAGGAGAAAATAGTTTTATCCACATCTAGACCTCCGACCCCGAAAGCGACTTTGGATCCGATTTGTGAAATGCCCCAGTCGTTCGTGCCGCCGGGTAATTCATGATCGACCAAGCCTGCGCCTTCCCACCAAAAGTCTAAAGTCGTGTGGGAGTTGGTCGTCGTGGTATTCATCCAAAACGTGATCGTGAAAGCTGTCAGCGCCGGACTGCTGCTCGTGCTAAGATAAGCGGTTGAGGTCCCATTAAACAGTGCGCCGCTCGAGCCGTTTTGGCCGGTGCCAAAAGTCACGCCGCCGGAGTTGGTCAAGGTGATGCCACTGAGCGTGCCTGATTGGGTGAGGTAGCTGTTGGTCGAGTTGTTAAAGTCTAAATTAAACACCGTCGTCTGCGCGCGCAGCCCGACGCTCAACAGCGTGAGGCAAACGGTCAGGCAAATGTTGAAAAACGACAGTCTCACTGGCCCGACTGAGATGGCTCACGCTCACGTTGTCGAACGTGGGCGGAGAGCATTATTGCTTAGGCCGAATTGGGCTCGGCGGTGGCGACTTTAAACTCCGGTGCTGGTGATTTTAGGCCAGACACGCCTTGAAAGCCTCGGTGAGCGCAGCGCGATCGAGGTTTTTGCCGATGAAGACGAGCGTGTTACTACGGACCTCGCCGGATTTCCATTCGCGATCGAACTTGGCGTCGAAGAGCATGTGCACGCCTTGGAAGACGAGGCGCTTGTTGGAGCCTTTCACGGCGAGCACGCCCTTCATGCGGTAGATGTCGCCGCCTTTTACGCGGAGGAGTTCGCTGATCCACTCGTTGAGTTTTTTGCCGTCGAGGTCGCCGGGGTTGCTGATGCCGACGGAGGTGACGGCTTCGTTGTGCGTGTGGGCCGCGTGGAAATCTTGCTGCCATGCTGGGCGCGCGGTTTCGCCCATGACGTGGATATGGAGCGGGTGCTCGCCGCAGGCTTCGAAGACGAGGTAGAACCCGGGCTCTTTGATTTTCAGCACGAACTTACCGTTCCCCTCGCTGAGG
>CAJAFD010000446.1 GCA_903938935.1 uncultured Opitutia bacterium | reverse complement strand
GCCGCCACCGCGCCGCGCTTCGCCGATTGGCGTTATTTTCGCTTCGAGATTCACCCCGATGATCTCCCGCGCGCGCTCGAGCTCTTCCGCGAAAAAAATTTTCACGGGCTCAACCTCACCGTCCCGCACAAGATCATCGCCTTTGATCGCATCGCCGCCATCGACCCCGCCGCGCGCCCGATCGGCGCCGTCAACACCCTCCTGCTCACGCCCGCCGGCTGGCGCGGCCACAACACCGATGGTTACGGTCTCGCCGCCGCCATCCGTGAAACCCTTGGCCTCGATCTCGCCGGCGCGCACGTGATCCTCCTCGGGGCCGGCGGCGCCGCCCGCGGGGCCGCCGTCGAATGTCTCCAACGCCGTTGCGCCTCCCTCTGGATCGCCAACCGCACCGCCGCCAATCTCACCGCGATGCTGAGCGATCTCGCTCCGCTTGCCGCCGGGATTCCGCTGCGCGGCTTCGCTCCCAGTGCTCCACCCGTCGATTTGCCCGCGGGCACGCTTGTGATCAACGCCACCAGCGCGGGCCTGCGCCCGACCGACGACTTGCCCGTCGAACTCACGACGTTGCCCAACGTCGCGGCCGTCTTCGACATGATCTACAATCCGCCGCAAACGCCGCTCCTCGCCCGTGCCGCCCTCGCCGGCCTGCCTTGCGCGAATGGTCTCGCGATGCTCGTCCACCAAGGCGCCAAAGCCCTCGAAATCTGGACCGACGTCCCTGCCGCCACAACCGCGCCGATCATGGCCGCTGCCGCGCGCACCGCCCTCGCGCGCTAGCGCTCGCTTGCCGCCGCCACGCTTCGCCCTGAGGCTTCTTCTATGTTTTCCGCCTACGCCGAAATCGCCGCCGCTTATCCCTGGGTGTTACCCACCGCCGCTGCGCTGCTCGGCGCGATGGTCGGCAGTTTTCTCAACGTCGTCATCTACCGCGTGCCCGCGGAAAAATCGATCATCACGCCCGGCTCGCACTGCGCCTGCGGAAAACCCATCGCGTGGCACGACAACATTCCCGTGCTCTCGTGGCTCATCTTGCGCGGACGTGCCCGCTGCTGCGGCGCCGCGTTTTCTTTTCGTTATCCCTTCGTCGAGCTGCTCACCGCGGGCCTATTCCTCGCCTGCTGGCTGCATTTTCCGCCGGTGGTCGCGGTCGTGGGCTGGGTGTTTTTGAGCTGCTTGGTGTGCGCGACGTTCATCGATCTCGATCACATGATCATCCCGGACACCTTCACCCTCGGGCTCGGGGTAGTCGGCGTGATTCTCTCGGTACTCGTGCCCGCGCTCCACGGCCAACACAGCGATTTTTTCCTGCTCGCGAGCATGCGCGCCGCGACGATTTCCCTTCAAGGCCTGCTCATCGGCTCCGGCCTCGTGCTCTGGATCGCGTTGCTCGCCGAGATCATTTTCAAGAAAGAAGCCATGGGCTTCGGTGACGTAAAATTTGTCGGCGCCATCGGCGCGTTCACCGGCTGGCAAGGCGCGGTGATCGCCGTTTTCGGCGGCGCCGTCATCGGGACAGTCTGGGTCGCGATCGCGTGGCTCTGGCAAAAAATCGCCGGTCGCTCCGCCGCGCCCGCCGCCCTGAAAGCTGAAACGCACGAGGGCGAACCAACCGCGATCGGCCTCGGCGCGCAGGTGCCGTTTGGCCCGATGCTCGCGATCGCCGGCGCGATTTATTTTTTGTTTCTTCGCGGATTCGTTACCACGTGGTTCGCGCAATTCGGCGAGCTATTCTAAGCCGCATCTGTCGCGCCGTCGCTCAGAGATACGCCGCCATCACGCGCCGCAACGCCGGCCGCACCACACGCGCGAGCGACACATTCGCGTAGCCCATCCACGCCACCGGCGTCGTCGTATCGAGAGGGTAACGCAACGCCCCGCCCGCCGGCGCCTCGATCACGCAACCCGCCTCACGCG
>CAJAFD010000445.1 GCA_903938935.1 uncultured Opitutia bacterium | reverse complement strand
GACCACGCCGACACGTGGATCTCCGCCGCGCTCCTCAGCGCCCCGCCCGCCGCGCTCAACGCCACGCTACTGCCCGCCTTCACGCGCGACCTCGCCACCGCGCAAGCCGCCGCCCCGTTTGTCGCCAAACTCATCGAGATTCGCGCCGCCTCTGGCTCCGCCACCGAACGCACCGCGCTCATCGACTTCGTCGCCCAACCCGGCACCAACCCGCTCTGGCTCCGCGCCCTCGGCGACGGTCTCCGCCGCGCCCAAACCACAATCACCGCCGCTGACTCCGCCGGAAAACTCACCGCCGTTTTCACCCGCGCCGCCACAACCGCCGCCAACACCCAAGCCGCTCTCGCCGACCGCCTCGCCGCGCTCGCGCTCCTCGACGTCGCACCTTTTGAGACCGCCCAGCCTGCGCTCCTCGCCAATCTCGCCGCCGGCCAACCCGCGGAACTACAAACCGCCGCGATCAAGGTTCTCGCGCAACATCCTCTCCCCGCCGTCACGACTGCGCTCATCACTCATTGGCGTGGTTTAACGCCACCAGCCCGCGACGCCGCACTCGCCGCACTCATCGCCCGCGAAGACCGCGCCACCGCGCTGCTCCAAGCGATTCAAGCCGGCACCATTAAACCCACCGACATTCCGGCCGCCCAAGTCCAAGCTCTCGCACACCACAAGAGCGCCAAACTTGTCGCGCTCGCCCGCACCGCCCTCGCCGCGGTCATTCCGCCCTCGCGCGCCGAAGTCACGGCCACGTTCCAACCCGCCCTCACCGCCGCCGGCGACGCCACGCGCGGGCACACGATTTACCAAGGCCGTTGCTTCGTCTGCCACCGCGCCGGCAGCGAAGGTTTAGCCGTCGGCCCCGATCTCATCACCGTAAAATCAAAAGGTCGCGAAGCGCTTCTCACCGCCATCCTCGAGCCGCATAAAGAAATCGCGCCGCACTACATCGCCTACGACGTCACCACCAAAGACGGCAACGCCTACACCGGCATCGTCGCTCGCGACGACGCCACCGGCCTCTCCCTCAAAATCATGGGCGGCGGCGAAATCACCCTCGCCCGCGCCAACATCCGCGGCAGTTCCTCCGCCGGCCAAAGCTTGATGCCTGAAGGCCTCGAAGCCGGCCTCTCCGTCGGCGATATGGCCGACCTGCTCACGTTTATCGAAACGTTAAAATAATTCCCCCTGTCCGCCGTCCCCATATTTTCTATGCGCACCCCAAATCTATCCCGCCGCGATTTTCTCACTTCCAGCGCCGCACTGCTCGGCGCCGCCGCGCTCGCCCGCCCGAGTCTCTTCGCCGCCAGCGAAAAACCCACCGTCGCCGAACCGATCATCGATATCCACCAGCACATTCCCTACAGCAAACGCACCGCGGAACAGATGATGGCGCACCAAGCCGCCATGGGGATTTCCCTCACAATTCTGCTGCCCGCCGGCTCCCGCTTGGGCCTCGCCGCCGGCGTGAATCCTTATCCGGAAACTCAGGCCTTCGCCGAAAAATATCCCGATCGTTTCCGTTGGTTCGCCAACGAAGTCACTGATCAACCCGACGCCATCGACGTCATCCGCCGCCAACTCAAAGCCGGCGCCATCGGCATCGGTGAACAAAAATTCGATGTCGCCTGCGACTCAGCCGCCACCGAGCGCATCGCCGCCCTCGCCGCCGAGTTCGATGTGCCCGTGCTCATGCATTTCCAGCAGGGCTCGTACAACCACGACATCCAACGCTTCCACCGCATCCTCGAGAAATTCCCCACCGTGAATTTCATCGGCCACGCGCAGACTTTCTGGGGCAACATTTCTCAAAACTACGACGAGAAAGTCCTCTACCCGAAAGGCCCCGTCACGCCCGGCGGTATCACCGATCGCCTTCTTTCCGATTATCCGAATATGTACGGCGATCTCTCCGCTGGCTCGGGCCTCCAAGCCTTTCTCCGCGACGAAGACCACGCCCGCGCCTTCTTCGCCCGCCACCAGGACAAGCTCCTCTACGGCAGCGATTGCTCCGATCCCGTCGGCCACGGCCCCGCCTGCTCCGGCTACCAACAAATCGCGTCCGTCCGCCGCTTCGCCCCCAACAAAAAAGCCGAGCGTAAACTGCTTTTCGAAAACGCCCGCCGCGTGCTGAAACTTAAAAACCTCGGCTAATTCGCCGTCCGTTTTTTCAGCTCTGATCTTGCGCCGATACCACGCCAAGACCGGTCCAACGCCACAACATCCGGCGCCCCGCGTCGCTACGCGTCCAGAGTTTCTCCCAGCCCTCCGGCGCACCGTTTTTCGTCGCCAATGATTTCAATGCCGCGATCTGCGGCGCCGTGAGTTCGTCCTCAAAACGCACGCCCAGCGTCGCACTGAAAAACTGCGCCGCTCGCGCGCTGTACTTGACGGTGTAAAGTCCGGTCCAAATCCGCGCGGTTTCCCGCGGCTCCACGCGGCGCAACATCATCCGGTGAAACCCCGCCGGCCGCACCGCATCGAGTCGCGCCGCCACCTCGCCCGGCTCCGCCGGAAACAGCGGACGCTCCCGCCCGCCGTCCATCACGAGCCGCAGCGCCGGCGGCAAAATCGCCGTGCCCGCCACTGCCCAACCACTGCGACGCACTAAGGCCCGCCAATAAGCCAGCGAACCGTTGTTAAAAAATGCCCCGCACACGTCGCCCGCCAAGTAGCTCGTGGGCATCGTGGAAAGTTCGCCGAGATCGTCGTCGTGCAACGCATCCCAGAGTTGCAGCAACGTCCGCAGTCTCCGCTCTTCTTTCATCTCGCTGACGTCGATGCCGAAGCTCTGCAGCCACGGCCGCAAGGTCGTCGTCGGATGCCCCGCGCCATTGACGCCGAGATACAGCGCGCCACCGG
>CAJAFD010000444.1 GCA_903938935.1 uncultured Opitutia bacterium | reverse complement strand
GTTTACAGCGTCATCCTTAGGTAAATTTTTCTCCAGTTCTGATCTGAAGAAAAGTGCGTTACCGTTTGCCCCATATTGTTGAATACGATCGCGAATACCAATCATCGCTTTTTCTGCAGACTGAAGTGACTCGATAGAAAAATTGAGCTGCTTCCTTGGGTGGCCCATGAGCAGCGCGTAGCGTAGGGCCATCGGTGAAAACCCTTTCGCGACGAGGTCATCGAGCGTGTAGAGATTACCGAGGCTCTTGCTCATCTTCTTGCCGTCCACGAGCAGGTGTTCGCTGTGATACCAGTGGCGGGCAAAGGTCGTGCCGTTGCAGCATTGGCTTTGGGCGATCTCATTTTCGTGGTGCGGGAAAAGGAGGTCCACGCCGCCTGTGTGCAGGTCGATGGTCTCGCCTAGGAGTGCTTTGCTCATGGCGCTGCACTCGATGTGCCAGCCGGGTCGGCCGCGGCCCCAAGGACTATCCCAGGCGTTGGCGCCGTCGTCGGGTTTGTGAGCTTTCCAGAGAGCGAAGTCGCTGACGTCTTCCTTTTCGTCGGCATCGGCGGCTGTGACTTTGCCGGCGAGGGCGGAGCCGACCTGGAGCTCGCGTTCTTTAACGCGGGAGAGTCGGCCGTAGTCTTCGAAGGAAGAGACTTTGAAATACACCGAGCCGTCGGCTGCGCGGTAAGCGTTACCTTTGCGCATGAGCACGTCGATCATGTCGACTTGCTCGCGGATGTAGCCGGTGGCGGTGGGTTCGACGTGGGGTGGGAGGCAGTTCAGCGCGGCACAATCCGCGTGAAATTTGTCGGTCCATTGCTGGGTGACGTCGGCCAAGGGGCGACCTTCTTCGCGGGCACGGCGGATGGTTTTGTCGTCAACGTCGGTGAGGTTGCGGACGTGTTTTACTTTATCGGGGCCGAACTCGAGCTCGAGGAGGCGGCGGATCACGTCGTTGACGACGAAAGTGCGGAAGTTGCCGATGTGCGCCGGGGCGTAAACTGTGGGGCCGCAATTGTAGAAGCGGATGACGCCGTCGGGCTGCGACGGAGTGATCGGTTTGAGGCGGCGCTCGAGAGAATCGTAAAGCTGGATGGCCATGAACAGAGAATGAGAAAAGAGGATTAACAGGGATTCCGCGAGTGCGGAACGTTCTTTTTATCGGCCGGGGGCCGACGGGTGTTTCTGCCTATCTCGGCGCGCACGGGCGCCGGCGGTTGCGGTCAACAACCGCAGCCGGTAGTTCGCGCCGCGGAGGAGCGGTGCGGGGTGATGTAAAAAGGGATGGCGAGCCGGCGCATGGAGTGCTTTGCTGGCAGAAACACGAATATGGCCGATCACTTCAAGCTCGATCTCACCCAACGTCCGCGGCGGCTGCGTCGCACCGCCAGCTTGCGGAGCATGGTCGAGGAGACAGTTTTGCGGCCGCAGGATTTTATCGCGCCGCTGTTTGTCGTGGACGGCAAGGGTGCGCCTGAGCCGATCCGCTCGATGCCGGGCGTGATGCGTTTCAACATCGTCGATCTCGTGAAAGAATGTCGGGCGCTGGCAAAACTCGGCGTGCCGGCGGTGGCGCTCTTCCCGAAACTTGACGCCAGATTTAAAGACGAAATCGGCAGTGCGGCGCTGCACGAGGACGCGCTGATTTTACGCGCGGTGCGGGCGGTGAAAAAAGCCGTGCCCCAAATGACCGTGATCACCGACATCGCGCTCGATCCGTACACGACGCACGGGCACGACGGCGTGTTGTCCGCGGATGGCTTGGACGTGGCGAACGATCACACGGTGGCGATTCTTTGCCAGATGGCGGTGCTGCATGCGCGGGCGGGCGTCGATCTCGTGGCGCCGAGTGATATGATGGACGGGCGCATCGGCGAAATCCGGCGCGCGCTGGATGCGGCGGGTTTCACCGGGACGGGGATTTTAGCTTATGCGGTGAAATTCAACTCGGCTTATTACGGGCCGTTTCGTGATGCCGTGGGCAGCGCGAAGGCGGCCGGTACAAAGTTGCTCAACAAGGCGACGTACCAGCTCAATCCGGCGAATCGGCGCGAGGCACTCGTGGAGTTGCGCTTGGACGAAGCCGAAGGCGCAGACATCGTGATGGTGAAACCGGCGGGGCTTTATCTCGATATCATCCGCGAAGTGCGCGATGCGACGCACAAGCCGGTCGCCGCTTATCAAATCTCGGGCGAATACGCGCAGATTCACGCAGCGGCGCAGCTGGGCTGGCTCGATCTCGCGCGGTGTCGCCATGAATCGCTGTTGGCGATCAAGCGCGCCGGGGCGGACCTGATTCTGACTTATTTTGCCAAGGACATGGCGCTGGCTTTGCGCTGAAAAATACTCCAATCGTTTATCTCATGAGCTCTTCCCCCGTCCAACCTCCTCGCAGTGTCGGTCAATGGATTGTGACCGTAGTCTTCGGGCTGCTGAGTGTGGCGTTTCTATTTCGCATGGTGCAGTTCGGCTACAAGTGGCTGGCGCGCGTGGTCGAGGGTGACACGAATTTCAAGGCGATGACGATCTGGGCGCTGGT
>CAJAFD010000443.1 GCA_903938935.1 uncultured Opitutia bacterium | reverse complement strand
GGTGGCCACTGTAGAGCAACTCCTCTGCCGTTAGATCCCGCGAGAGAACACCGGCCTCCGCTCGAGCTAGCGCATGAAGATTATGATCGATTAACTCCTGCAAGTGATACCCCATCTCATTTTTCGCTTCGCGGGAATTTCCGCCGGCAATGGCCCGATAAATGTCTTCGTGCTTTGCAAGCACAGCCAGTCGCCGCACATCCGATTCCACCTTGGGTCCAGCTCCACCATCAATATTTGAAAGACCGGAAACGACACGGTGCAGCAGATGCAAACGCATTATTTCACGCTGCATAAGTTCATTTTTAGACGCTGCCATGATCGCAATGTGGAAGCGGATATCTTCCCTAACAAGATCTCCTAAGAAAGGCTGCTCATTGTCCGCAGCGACGATTTTATCTGTGAGAAAACGCATCGCATCTAAAGCAAACTTGATAGCCGAGAGATCAGCATCCGTGTGGTTGACTGCGGCTAGGCCGGCGGCGTGGCTCTCCAGCGCCAAGCGAAGATCCGACATCTCCCTAAATTCCTTTAGATTCATCTTCTTAACGCTAGCACCTAAGTGCGCACGAATCGTCACCAAACCATCGGTCTCCAATTTACGCAGGGCGTCACGCACGGGTGTACGGCTGACCTCAATCTCGGCGGCCAGCGTTTCGGTCAATAAAGCCTGCCCAGGCGAAAACTCGCCGGAAAGGATCCGTTTCCGGATATAATCATAAGCAACATCGGTGTTGACACTCTTCATGGTTAGAAATAAATACTTATGTATACATTAAGAACAAATCAACAAGCTTAGATCGCCCTAGAGATTTTGAAATCCGAGATAAATGCTTTGGTTTTTCCAGTGATGAATAAAATATTGATTATCGGTTCGGGTAGTATTGGCGAGCGCCATCTCCGTTGCTTTCAGAAGACGGGACGGGCAATCGTGACCGGCTGTGATGCCAATGAGCAGCTTCTTGCCACCATCGCCCAGACCTACGGGGTGGCCACAGCCACGGACTGGAAGCTAGCCCTTGATCGGGACCGGTTCGATGCCGCCGTCATCTGCACCCCGGCGCATCTTCATGTACCCATGGCTGTTGAATTGCTGCAGCGCGGCTTGCATGTACTAATCGAAAAACCTCTCTCCCAATCCATGGCCGGTGTAAGGGAGCTCATCGCCACCCACCAGAGCTCCGGCCGCCAAGTTGCGGTCGCGTACACCTTACATGCCTATCCCATCCTAAGCGCAGTCCGGGAATTCCTGCAGAGCGGAGCCCTTGGTCCTGTGCTACATGCGACCTGCACCAGCGGCCAGAATTTTCCCAGTGGCCGCCCCGCCCACACCGCCCACTATTCCAAGACTTACTACCGCGACCGAAAGACCGGCGGTGGCGCGATTCAAGACGCCCTCACTCACATGGCTAATTGGTTCGAGAGCGTTCTTGGGCCCACCGACAGTGTCATGTGCGACTGCGCCCATCAGGCCCTGCCAGAGGTAACGGTGGAGGATACCGTCAATCTCAGCGCCCGCCACGGCAACGCGCTGGTCAATTACACCCTCAACCAATTTCAGGCCCCGAACGAGGCGACGCTCCAGCTCAACACCGCCACCGGCAGTGTGAAGGTCGAACTCCACAACCGCCGCTGGGGCGTCCTATGGCTCGGCGAGAAGGACTGGACTTGGACCGAGGTGCCCGCGCTGGATCGCGACGCCCCCTATTTAGAACAGGCCAACCGCTTCCTCGACCTGATAGAAGGGCAGCCCTCACGCCTTTGTTCATTACAAGCCGCGGCGCAGACCCTCCGTTTCAATCTAGCCGCCCTCGCCTCTGCTGACTCTGGAGCCCGCGTCCATTGCGCGCAGTTTCTGGTCTGAACTTCTTCGCCATGAAAACCTCCCCTGCCCGCCCAGTGGCTAACCGCGGCCGTTCGTCCCGTCGCCCCGCGCGACGAATCCCGGCCCGCGCCCCTTCGGCCATCGACATTGATGCGAACCGACGTCTGCTGAACCATTATCGCTACGTGGAGCATGAGGCCATGGTGCAGCTGGCGGGCTGGCTGCCGCGCGTCGCCACCTTCGAGCTCAAGTGCGAGATGGGCCGCTCCCTCTGGGAATACTCGCAACACGTCAATTCCCTCTACCTACGCCTGCGCGAGATCCAGTCGCCCGCCTTCCAAAAGCCGACGGACC
>CAJAFD010000442.1 GCA_903938935.1 uncultured Opitutia bacterium | reverse complement strand
GTTGATTTTTCGGCGCGAAGCGAGGCCACGAGTTCGGCGGTGCCCGCCGCCATGCTGATGCGCGGCACGTAACCCAGATCGCGCCGCGCGGCGGTGAGGTCGAACCAATGATCTTTCGCGAGTTCCGCGGCGATGAAACGCGTCATGGGCGGTTCGCCGCGGAGCGGAAGCAACCGCCAAGCGGTTTCACAGAGCGCACCCAGTGTACTCGCCGTGCGCAGAGAAATTTTTCGAGTAACCGGCGGTTCACCAAGGGCAACGAGCAGCTCATTAATCCAAGCCCAAAGATAAACCGGTTCGCCGTTCGTGATAAAATAAGCCCGTCCGCCGACAGATGGCGGCGACATCGCTGCATGCTGGACTGGTTCTGCGCGCATAGTTTCGCCACCGCGAGTGTCACCTAATGGGTGACACTGATTTTTTTTGGCATTATCTAAAGTGTCACCTAAAGGGTGACACTGGGTGAGGGCGTATTCGGCGAGGAGGTGGGCGTCGACGGCGTTTTCGACGTGGACCATGTCGACTTGGTTTTGTCCGTCGCCGACGATGCGGAGCCGGCCGGCGCGCGCGCGGGCGAGCACTCGGGGCACCAAATGGGGATCACCGACGCCCCAAATGAGATGTGGCCGCAGAGCGACCGTGCGAAGCGATGAGCTATGGGCGGCGAGAACCTCGCATTCGGCGATGGCTTTGGTGAGGGGATAAGGGCTCGGGCAGGCGGTGGTGAGCGGGAGCGATTCGTCGGCGCCGACTAGCGCGTGGCCGTTGTAAACAACGCTCGGGGTGCTCGTGTGGATAAAGTGTCGGACGCCGTGCTCACGGGCTCCTGCGAGCAGAGCGCGCGTGCCGAGGACATTGGTGCGAAAAAAATCGTCGTAGCGACCCCAGACGCCGACTTTGGCCGCGGTGTGGAAAATAGTGGTAATGCCGGCGCAGGCTGCCTGGACGGCGGAGGCGTCGTCGAGCGAAGCACGGATAAAAAGAACACCACGTTTTTCTAATTCAGGCGCGGGGGTGCGGCCGAGAATGGTCACGGAGCGTCCGGCCGCGAGCAGGCGTTCAACGAGTCGGCGACCCAGAAAACCCGTGCCACCCGTGACGAGGACGCGGGAAAGCTCCGGCGAACGAGACGCAGCCGGCGCGTTGGCTGGAGATGCAGGCATGAGGGGTGCGTTCACAGCGGAGTATCGCTCTGGTAACCTTGGGCGGTAGAGGCCCAAGCGGTGAGCGTGAGGCGATGAATTTTGGCGTTGTGCCGAACATCGACGGGGAACGCGGGGTGAAAATAAAAACGCTGGATCGCCGCAGTGTAAGAGTGAGCGAGAGCGAGGACGCGGAGCTCCCGCGCAAGGACGCGGGCGTCGTCGGAATTGCGTACGTTAGTTTCAATCACGATAGCGGGTAACTGTTCAGGTGCGCGGCCGAGGCCGATAAGCGCGCAGCGAGTGGCGCGCGGGTGCGTGCGAAAAACCTGCTCGCAAGGCTCGGTGTGTAAAATGCCTTGAGCGGTGATGACGCGTTCAGCTTTGCGGCCGCAGAACCAAAGGCAGCCTGCGGCATCCAGCGTGCCGCAATCCCCGAGGCGATGATAGCTGCCTTCAACCGAAGAAATTTTGGCGAGCGCCGTAGCAGCTGGAAGCGCATCGTACGCGCGCGTGACAACCGGACCGGTGGCGATGATTTCGCCGATCTCGCCGGCGGGAAGTTCGTGAGCGTCGGCCAAGGTGGCGAGAGGCGCGTCGGTGGGGGCGATGATTTTAACGGTGATCTCTTGGACCGGGCGACCCACGCACGCTCCGAGGCCACGGGCGGCGGCGATTTCATCGGCGGAAACACTGGCGAGAGGCAAAGATTCGGTCGCGCCGTAGGGACTGTGAAGTTGGCCGTGCGTTAAAAAAACGCGCGATGAGTTCCAGAGCGACGCAGGCACCGGAGCACCGGCGCATAAAACGCGACGAAGCGTCGGCAGGGTGATTTTTTGCGCGATACAGTGGTCGCCGATTTTTTTCCAGAGCGTGGGCGAGCCGAAGGACGTGGTGATATTTTCCTGGCGGATGGCTTGGACGATCGCGGCGGGATCGAGGGCGGCGGGGCGCTTGGGGTCGATCTCGGGAACGATGGTGGTCAGGCCCAGCGCGGGGTTGAACAACGCGAAGATGGGCAACAACGGCAGATCGATCTCGCCGGGACGAATATCGTAGGTGGCGCGGATGAGGCGGACTTGGGCGTCGAAGTGGCCGTGTTCGTAGACGACGCCTTTGGGGGCTCCCGTGGAACCCGAAGTAAAAAGAATAGCTGCGAGATCGGTGGCGCGGCTGTGAACGAGCGGAGCAGACGCGGCTGAAAATCGCGCCCCGGGAAGCGTGAGACGCGCCGTAAGGGAACCGCTGGCGGGCACGCGGATTTTCACCGTGGCAAACGCTCGCCGGCAGACGTGGCTAAGGAAGCGCGCGAGCGGCAGGCCGACAAGCGCGCGGGGACGAGAGCGCTCGACGCAGGTGAGGAAATTTTTGAGCCCCATGCCGGGATCAATGACGACCGGAACGGCACCGATTGAAAAAAGCGCGAAGGCCGCGGCGATGAGCGGCAGACCTTGGCGGACCATGACCAAGGTGCGGTCACCGGGCTGGATGCCAGCGTCGGTGAGTTTTTTTTGCCACGCGG
>CAJAFD010000441.1 GCA_903938935.1 uncultured Opitutia bacterium | reverse complement strand
GTGACCGCGTAGGCGGAGGGCGGGGCCTCGCGATCGAGGCGGCAGTGTTGTTGGCGTTGGACGAGAACGCGGGTTTTGACGATCGTCTGGGCGTTGCCGGGGGTGGAGAGGGTGGCGATTTTTTTCTCAGCGAGTGTGGCCTTCAGGGCTCGACCGGCTTCGTCGTCGCCGAAATAGCCGACGACGGTAGATTGGGCGCCGAGGGAAGCGAGGTTGAGCGCGACGTTGGCGGCACCGCCGGCGGTGGCGGTTTCGCGTTGGATGTCTACGACGGGGACGGGGGCCTCGGGAGAAATGCGGGTGGCGTCGCCCCAGAAATAGCGGTCGAGCATGACATCGCCGATGACGAGGATGCGAAGGGCGGAGATTTTTTTAAGCAGCGAGGGGAGGTTTTTCATCGGAGCAGGCGATCAGCGGAGTTCCCAAGTGTAGGGGGATTTGGAAAGGAGGTTATGGCCGGTGGCTGTGACCTGCACAACGTCTTCGATGCGGCAGGCGCCGAGGCCGGGATAATACAGGCCCGGTTCGATCGTGACGACGGTGCCGCGGCGCAGAATGTGGTCGTAGCGTGAGCTGACGCCAGGGGATTCGTGGACGGCGAGGCCGAGGCCGTGGCCGGTGCCGTGGAAGAAGCCGGAAGAGCCTTGGGGCGTGTGGCGCGTTTCGTAGCGACGAGCGGCGAAGGTCGCGACGACGGCTTCGTGGACCGCGCGGCCGGTGACGCCGGCCCGGACGGTTTTAAGCGCGGCGAGTTGCGCGGCGCGGACGGCGGCTACGAGGGCGCGTTGCGCATCGGACGCTTGGCCGCGGAGAAACGTGCGCGTCATGTCGCCGTGGTAGCCGCTGGCGGAGACGCGAGGGAAGACATCGACGATGATTAATTCGTGCGGCCGGAGCGGGCCGGAGCCGCGCTCGTGCGGATCGCAGGCTTGGTCACCGCCGGCGGCGATGGTGTTGGCGGAAACGGCTCCCGCGGCAAGACAGGCGGACTCGATGGCGAATTTCAGTCGTTCGCTCGTGAGCGGTTTGCCTTGGTAAATGAGGGCGCGGCCTCGGATCGTGCTGGCGCGGAGCACGCTCGCGGCGGCGGCGATGCCCAAGGCGCTGCAACGATTACCCTCGCGCAGCGCGGCGATTTCGACGGGGGTTTTGATTTCGCGGGCCGGAAAGAGCGGGCCGTTGGCCACGGTGAGATCGAGGCCGAGCTCGAAAAGTTTTTCGTAAACGCCGGCCGGAAAATCTTCGGGGACCGTAAACGATAGTTGGCGCAGCTCGCGGGCGAGGAGGAAGATGACCTCGGCGGCGCCGGGCTTGCGTTGGGGCCAGATCTCGCGGGCCTTGGCGAGGTAGGTCTCGAGCGGGAGAACGCGATCAAAGGCGGAGTCGCGGCGCACGCGGCCAAACTCCAGCGCGCTGACGACGGCATATTTTTTCCCGTGCGCGGCGAGGGCCACAAATGGATCGGGCACGGAGACGCGGCCGAAGTAGAGCGCGTCAGCGCTACGCTCGGTGTCGGCGTAGAGCAAGGGCGGCGGGGCGGGCGGGAGCGGCGAAGGAGGCACGGCGAGAGAGAAGTTGAATAACGGTTCGGGCACGATTAGCCACGGAGCTGATGAAGAACGCAAATCCGGTTTCATGCACGCTCAAGGTAGCAGCGGTCGCTTCGGCGCTGTTGTTTTCGGCGTGTGGCCAAGCGGAATCGGCTGCCGGAAAATCTCTCGTCGTCCAAGAACCGAAGTCCGTCGCGGACTGGTTTACGATTAACCTCGGCGGAAAAACGCTGCGGATGCAGTTGGCGGTGCGGCCGAAGGAGCTTGAACGTGGTTTGATGGAGCGCCGCGATCTCGGGACCGATGACGCCATGGTGTTTGTTTTTGAGCGGCCGCAACCGATGAGTTTCTGGATGCGCAACACGCCAACGCCGCTCGATATCGCGTATTTTAGCCCGGAGGGAGCGTTGGTGGAATATTACCCCGCGTATCCTTTTGACGAAAAATCGCTGCCGTCGCGCAGCCAGCGGTTGCAGTTTGTCGTCGAAACCAACCAAGGCTGGTTTCGCGCAAATGGGATCAAGCCCGGTGCGCGTTTAGATTTGCAGGCGCTGGGCGCGGCGCTGACGGCGCGGGGTTTTGATCCGCGGAAATTCGGGATCGAGCTCTGAGCCACGCCTCAGCGCGATTCGAGCCACACGTGTTTGTAGGGGTGGTGGTCGAGCACCGTTGAATTCCAGCCGCGCACGGACGGCTGGAGTAGAAACACATGGGTATCGTGAAAAATGGGACTGATCGGAGCGGCGTCGAGGAGGATGCGTTCGGCCTGATTGAACAAAGCGTTGCGCGCGGTCGCGTCGCTCGT
>CAJAFD010000440.1 GCA_903938935.1 uncultured Opitutia bacterium | reverse complement strand
GCCGCGATCGATCCCTGGATTCAACGAATCACCCACGTCGTGCACGATGTCCACGCGCCGCACGCGGTGCATGCCCGTATAGCCGTCCACTTCCACCTCGGAAACGGATGCGCCGTAAGAAAAATAATGAAACGGCCGCCCCGCCGCCTTCGCCCAGTCCCAGTGAATCCCAGGCGTCTTATAAAAACCCGTCGTCGAGAGACTCACCCGCTCGAGGTATGCGCGCTGACACACCGCGGCGAACGCCACGCCGCGCGCCGGCTGTCCGCGCACTGTCACCGCGTCGCCGGCAAAATCCAATTCCCGCGTCTCCGTTTCATCGGCGCCGAGCAGTTGCGCCGCCACGGGCCGCAAACGTTCACGCAAGATTTCGCAGGCGTTGCGAACAGCTGCACCGTTGAGATCGGCCCCACTCGAGGCCGCCGTCGGCGAGGTGTTGGGCACCTTATCGGTGCTCGTCGGCATCAACCGAATTTTCTCCGCCGACACGCCGAGTTCGCGCATCGCCACACCCAGCATCTTCGCGTTCAAGCCCTGACCCATTTCCGTGCCGCCATGATTCACTTGCACCGAACCGTCCGGATAAATCAGCACCAACGCCCCCGCCTGATTGTAGTGCGTGAGCGTAAACGAAATCCCGAACTTCACTGGCGTCACCGCGAGCCCGCGTTTCACGCGCCCACTCTGCGCATTCCACGCCGCAATCGCGCGACGCCGCTCCGCGAAATCCGCTTCGGTTAAAACGCGGTTCCACACGTTTTGAATCCGGTTGATTCCGAGGTCTTCGCGGTAATGCGTCGTGTTTGTCTCGCCCGCACCGTGATAAAAATTCCGCGACCGCACGACTTCGGGCGCGAGCCCGAGCCGACCGGCGACCCGCGCCACAATTTCCTCGACCACGAGCATGCCTTGCGGTCCGCCAAATCCGCGAAACGCCGTGTGCGACGTCACGTTCGTCTTCGCGATCCGCCCCGTGAAGCGCACCGCGGGAATGAAGTACGCGTTGTCCAAGTGAAACAACGCACGGTCACAGATCGCCTGCGAAAGATCCATCGACCACCCGCCGTCGGAAACGAGTTCCACCTGCGAGCCGAGCAAGCGGCCCTCGCCATCGTAGCCGACCTTAAACTTCGCCCAAAACGGATGCCGCTTTCCCGTGAGCGTCATGTCGACATCACGGTCCAATTGCCAACGCACGGGCCGTCCGGTCTTCAGCGCCGCGAGCGCGACGATCGCCGCCGGACCGTTGCCTTGCGTTTCCTTGCCGCCAAAACCGCCGCCCATGCGCGGTGATTGCACCACGACTTTGTGCCGCGCCACGTGCAGCACTTCGGCGACGATGTTTTGGATTTCCGAGGGATGCTGCGTCGAGGAATGCACCAGCATCGTCCCATCTTCGCCCGCCTCCGCCCAAGCGGCCTGCGTCTCGAGATAAAAATGCTCCTGCCCGCCGAATTCAAATTCACCCTCGAGCACATGCGGCGCCGCGGCCAGTGCCGCCGTCACGTCGCCGCGCACCAGTTCGTGCGGCGGCGCGTGAAAACTGCCCGCCGCCATCGCCGCCCGCACGCCAAGCAACGGCGGCAAGGGCACGTAATCCACCTCGACCAGCGCCGCCGCCGCACGACACGCCCGGATCGAATCACCCACGACGATGGCTACAATTTGGCCGTGAAATTGAATCTCATCCGTCGCGAGCATCGGCTCATCGGGCCGCACGGGACCGACGTTGTTTTCTCCGGGAATATCTTCCGCCAACAACACGGCCGCAATTCCCGCACACGCCCGCGCCTGAGTGGCGTCACGGCGCGTTATCTTCGCTCGGGCGTGCGGCGACATCACCGGCCACACTTCCAACATCGGCCGGCGCTGCGCCGTGTCGTCCACGTATAATGCACGCCCCGTCACGTGACCGACCGCACTATCGTGCCGCAACGAGCGCGACGCATCCGTCGGCAGCACGGGCGCACCCGCGGCAAAATCCAACGCGCCGTCTTGCGCGAGGCTGTGTTCGCCGCTGACAAATTTCTCCCACAAACTCACGATCAGTCCGCGCCGATACTCCGCGCCGCCGCGCACATCGTCGATAGGCGTAAATTCCGTACGCAAGGCTGCTGCGACAGCCTCCGCCGCGACCGCGAGGGTTTTCCCCAACAGCGCCGCCTCCGCCCGCAACGCTCGCACCGGCGTCGCCGCCACTCCGCCAAATGCCAACCGCGCGACCCGCACTACGCCCGCCGCGTCGGTCTCCACGCGAAATGCGCCAGCCACGATGCTGATGTCCATCTCGCGCCGCTTCGACACTTTGAAATAATCCACCCGGCGCGTGTGACCCGCCGCCAGCGCTACACGCGGCACGACGATTTCTCGAATCACTTCGTCCGCCCGCAATATGGTTTTACGATAACCAACAAAAAAATCTTGGAGCGCCACCGTGCGTTCACCGCTAGCGGTGGCGAGGACCAGCGCAGCATCCAGCGTTAGCAGCAACGGCGCGCTGTCACCAATGGGGGACGCGGTCGCGATATTACCGCCGAGTGTCGCACGGCTGCGGATTTGTCGCGACGCGTAGACGGAAAGCATTTTTTGCAGCGACGGAAATTCCGCGCCCAAGGCCTCTTCGATATGGGTCAGCGTCGCGCCAGCGCCGATGCGCCACGCGGTCGGCGTCTCTCGGATTTGCGTGAGCTCAGGCACTGCTTCGACTGAGATCAGCAGCGGAAAGGCCTTCGCTTTTTTATTCAATTCCACCCCGATCTCCGTCGCTCCGGCCACCAGTTGCGCGGCCGGATGCGCCGCCTTCAAAGCAAACAAAGCGGCGAGTGATGTGGGCCGAAAAAAACGTTCTCCATCGGCCGCGTAGTCCAGTTCGCCGAGCGCCGCGAGCGGCTGCTTGAGTCGGGCCTTGAATTTATCCGCGCCGCATTGGGCCACCGTCGCGAGCGCGGCATCGCGAATCGGCCGATAGCCGGTGCAACGACAGAGATTGCCGCAAAGTTGGTCACTGATTTTAGCCGATGTCTGACAATCGCTCCGGTTGTAAGCCTCGAACATCGAGACCACGAAACCCGGCGTACAATAGCCGCACTGCGAGCCGTAATGCTCGACCATCGTGCTCTGCGCGGGATGTAATTTCGCGCCGTCGGCGAGTCCGTCGACGGTGATGACTTCGCGGCCGGCGAACATCGGCAGCAGCGCGATGCAGCTGTTGATGGCGCGATACGTGGGCTGACCGTGCGCGTCACGGTCAACCATAGCCACCGTGCACGCGCCGCAATCACCCTCGGCGCAGCCTTGTTTACTGCCCGTGCAACCGTGCGTGCGCAGGTAATCGAGTAACGTCGTCGTCGGCGCGAGGCCTTCGACGTGGGTCGCCTTGCCGTTGAGGATGAAATCGAGCGCCATGGTGCCGCGCTTATACCGCCAATCGTGCCAACGTGCGCGCGAGGACTTCGACGCCGGCGGCGATGTGCTCCGGCGAGGCGTATTCCTCGGGGCGGTGACTCCAACCGTTGCGACACGGGATAAAAATCATCGTCGTCGGGCTCACGCGCGCCATGAACAGCGAGTCGTGATACGCGCGACTCACCATGCGACGGTAGCGCAAGCCGAGTTCCGCGCAGACCTGCTCGGCGATGGCGATCGTGCGGGCATCGCCGGGCGCGGGCGGATCGGCGTTGATTTCGGAAAATTCGAGCTGCACGGAACGGCGCGCGCAAATTTCAGCGGCAGCGCGGCGGATCTCCGCGAGCGCTTTTTCGCGCGTATCGAGCCGCGTATCGCGCAGGTCGATTTCAAGATACGCGCGATAGGGCACACTGTTAACCGCACCGGGTTCGATGCGAAACACCCCGGTTGTTCCGACGGTATCGGGACTGCCGCTCGTTTTCGCCGCGTGTTCCACCGCCAGCGCAATCTCCGCCGCCGCGAGTCCAGCATCGCGCCGACCGGGCATCAAAACCGCGCCCGCGTGGCCGCCTTCGCCCAGGAGCGAAATCCGGTAGCTGCTCGGACCGGCGATGTGTTCGACGATACCGATGGGAATATTTTCCGCCTCGAGCAACGGCCCTTGCTCAATGTGTAACTCCACGAACGCGTGGTAAAAACCTTCCGGCAATTTCACAGATTCCAGCGCGCCTTGGCAGCCGGCAGCCGCGCGTAATTCCTCCAGCGAGCGGCCATCGCGGTCACGGAGCGCGCGGGCTTTTTCGAGAGACAAAGCTCCGGCGAGCAGACGCGAACCGAGACAACCAAGTCCAAAACGCGTCGGCTCTTCGGCGGTGAACATCACGACTTCGATCGAGCGACGCGGCTGGAAGCCCGCACGTTTCAGCGCGTGCAACGCCTCGAATCCGCCCAAGACGCCGACGACCCCGTCGTAAAGTCCGGCGTTGGGAATCGCATCCGTGTGCGAGCCCGTGCCGACGGCGGGTAGCGTCGGATCACTGCCTTCCCAGCGCGCAAAAATATTTCCGACCGCGTCTTCGCGCAGCGTGAGTCCAGTCTCGCGAGCAGCTTGGCGGACGTAGTCACGGCCACGTTGGTCGGCTTCCGATAACAACACCCGCGTCACGACGGGCGCGGGCGCCTCGGAGATCAACGCGAGTTCCTGCAAGCGCCGCGACAGTGCGGCCGAATCCACCGTGAGTGCGAGCGGAGCGGCGGCTTGGCTCATAGCGCGGGGCGATTGACGTCTTTGTAGTAGAGATAGCGCGCGGGCGTCTTGCCCATCGCGACGAACCATTGCGGGCAATACGAGCCCATCCAGATCACGTCGCCGGCTTGGACCGGATACCACTCATCTTCGAGTCGGTAAACGCCCGCGCCTTCGAGCATGAGCAAACCGTGCTCCATGATGTGCGACTCGACGAACGGCAGATGTCCGCCGGGCTGATACGCGAAAATATTAACCGCCAGATCGTAGCCGGGCTCGTCGGGCAACAGCACCTGCAGATTCGCCGCCGGGTCGCCGAGGAAGGGCGTGCCTTTAACCTTCGCGGCTTCACTGATGATCACACGCGGGGCGGGCGCACCAGCGAGCGGTTGGAATTTTTTCTGAAAGAGCGTGAGTTGCGTACCAGCTTTGGGCGCAGTGAGCGTCCAAGCCTGTCCTGCGGGCGCGAAGAAAAATCCGCCGGCTTCGCAACGTTGACGATGGGTGCCGACGCCGAGCGTGCCGCCGCCACTCATGAAATAGCCGAAGGTCTCGACGTCGCTCGCGGCGACGTTGGCCGCGCCGCCTTTGTTAAACGTGACCTGCGTCTGCGCGAAACGCGCACCCATGACCGGGCTGATGAGCACGATCGCGGTCGCATCGGTGAAACCGGGCAGCGAGCTGGCGACGTGGTTATGAGGGGTGATGAGCGCGTGCCGGGCGGCGACGCGAGCGCGAGTGTGGCCGAAGAGTTCAGACATGGCGGTATTTGGGTGCGAAACGCTGGGACAGGCAAGTGGGTTGGCGTGATCGATAAAATCAGAGCGGGCCGACGGGGCGGAGAAATTCGGCGCGCGGCGAAGGCAACGCGAGGCGACCGTCGCGCCAAGCCGCTTGGCCGCGGACGAACGTATGCGAGATGTGCGTGCGGTTTTTGCGACCGACGTACGCGCTGGTGCGGTGGCGCGTCCACAGATCGTCGGCAGAAATTTTTTCCGGTTCACGCAGGGAGAAAATCGAGAAATCGGCGTCGCGGCCGAGGGCGATGGAGCCCTTGCGCTCCTCGATGCGGAAACGGCGGGCGACGTTGCGCGCGAGGACGGCGGCGAGCGTGGGCAAATCGTTTTCCAGCGTCGCGGCGCACTCATTCATGAGCAATTGCGCGCCGTGTTGGACGCCACCGATACCACCCCAGATTTCGAAAAAGTTTTTTGACGTTTTCATCGCGGGCGGAGCCGGCGAGTGATCGGAGCCGACCGTGTGAATGCGGCCTGCACGGAGTTCGGTCCAGAGCGCGAGGCGATTTTTCTCGTCGCGAATCGGCGGCGCGCATTTGCCGGCGGCGCCGAGTTTGGTGACGTCCTTGTCGTTAAGCAGAAGATAATGCGGACAGGTTTCGGCGGTGACGTCGACGCGTTGGGCGCGGGCGGCGGTGATGAGCGCGATGCCTTCCGGGCTGCTGACGTGGACGATGTGCAGCGAGCAACCCGTCTCACCGGCCAGCTCGAGCGCGGTGCGAATGGCCGTGAGCTCGACTTCGACCGGGCGGGAGGCGAGCCAGGCTTTCGCATCGTTGCGGCCTTTGGCTTTTTCGATCGCGGTAAATTTCGCCGCGAGTGCGTCGTCTTCGGCGTGGACGGCGACGAGCATGCCGAGTTTGGCGGCGCGCTTCATGCCTTCGCGGAGAACGGTCGCGTTGACCGCGCCGAAACTGTCGATGCCGCTGTTGCACATGAAGGCCTTCAGGCCGATGGCACCGGCGTCGCGCAGGCCGGCGAGTTTGTCGAGGTTGCTGGGTACAAGTCCGCCCCAGAGCGCGAAATCAACGCAGGATTGTTCTTCGGCGAGGGTGCGTTTGGCGCGAAGACTGGCGGCATCGAGGACGGGCGGCTCGGAGTTGAGCGGCATGTCAAAAAAACACGTGCCGCCGCCCGCGGCGAGCGCGGCCGAACCGGAACCGAGGCCTTCCCAATCGGCGCGACCGGGCTCGTTGAAATGCACGTGCGCATCGATGATGCCGGGGAAAACGTAGCAACCTTGGGCGTCGATGGTCTCGTGCGTGAGTTCCGTGATCTCAGGGGCGATCTGGACAAATTTACCATGACGCACGCCGAGGTCGGCCCAAATCACACCGCCGGGGGTGACGAGTTTTCCGCCGCGAACGATGAGGTCGAGACGCTCGGGCTCGGGCGAGATCTTGGCATTTTTGGAGACGAGCGTGGTGCGTTTCATGAAGTATGAGTGCGCGCGAGGCGCGCGAGAAAGTCGATCAGCACCTCAAGCGCGAGCGCGATATCGGCCGGTGAAGAAAATTCGTCGGGATGATGACTGAGGCCGGCGCGGCTGCGCACGAACACCATCGCGACCGGCGTGAGCGCGGAAAGTACGACGGCGTCGTGGCCCGCGCCGCTGGAGAGCGCGAGGGTTTTTCCCTGCACGGCGCGGACGCTGGCGGTGAGCGTAGCGGTGAGCGTAGGCGAGCACGCGACGGCGGCGTTGTCCTGCGTAGGAGTCCACTTGAACATGAGATGACGGCGGCGAGCGATGCGCGCGGCCGTGGCCCGCAGTTGGCGGAGCGCGGAACGGCGAACGACGTCGCGCGGGTGACGCAGATCGAGCGAGAACGTCGCCGTGGCAGGGATGACGTTGGCGGCGCCCGGAGCGACGGACATCGTGCCGACGGTGGCGACGAGGCCGGGGGTGCGTCGCGCGAGTGCTTCGGCAGCGAGCGTGAATTCCGCAGCGCCGGCGAGCGCGTCGCGGCGGAGAGGCATCGGCGTGGTGCCGGCGTGGCCCGCGCGGCCGTGAAAGGCGAGCTTCGCGCGCGTCTGGCCCGCGATCGCGGAGACGACGCCGACCGCGAGTTTTTTGGCCTCAAGCACAGGACCTTGTTCGATGTGGACCTCGACGTAACCGAGCAGATCGCGCGGCGCGTGCGCACGACGCGGCAACACGAACGATTGAGCCGTCGGCGTGAGCGTTTCGAGCGCCGTGCGCACGCTGAGGCCGGCGGCATCGGTAAGCTTGAGATCGGCGGCGCGAAGTTGGCCGCAGTAGACTTTGCTACCGAGGTAGGCGCTGGCGAAACGCACGCCTTCTTCCTCGGAAAAACCGAGCACTTCGACGGCAAACGGCAGCGTGACGCCACGGCGACGCAGTTCGGCGAGCGCGACGATCGGCAGCAACACGCCGAGCGCACCGTCAAAACGTCCGGCGTCGCGCACCGTGTCGAGGTGCGAGCCGAGCAGCAACGTGCGGGCGCGCGGCGCAGTGGGAGCTTCGAGGCGACCGATGAGATTACCCACGGTGTCTTCGCGGGTCGCGAGACCGGCGGCGCGCATCCACGTAGCGACGAGCGCGTTGGCGCGCCGCATCGCGGGCGAGAGAAACGTGCGCGTGAGTTGGCCGGGCTCGTCGGTGACTTGGGCGAGTTCGGCGAGGTAACGGCCGAGGAGTTGAGCGGAGGCGTGCATCAGCTGCCGCGATACGTGTTGTAGGCCCAAGGCGTGACGAGCAGCGGCACGTGATAACCGGCTGTGGCGTCCGCGATGGTAAAACGGATCGGCACGCGATCGAGAAACGGCGAGGCAATGCCGCGCGAAACAAAATAAGCCGCGACGTCGAAGATGAGTTCGTAACTGCCGGCGGCGATTTCCTCGGTATTAAGCAACGGGGCGTCGGTGCGGCCGTCGGCGTTGGTCACGACGGTCTTGATGAGCTGGGGCGCGGCGCCGGGGGCGTGACGGTGGAGCTCGATGCGCAAGCCCGCCGCAGGGCGGCCCGTGGTGAGATCGAGGACGTGGGTGCTGAGTTTACCGGGCATCAGAGGGTTTTCTCCAAAAGATCGTTGAGACGCAGGTGAGCAATTTATTCGATTTCTCCAAGAGCGGTGGTGAATTCGTGCGCGGGGGTTTGCGGGAGACGGGCGGTCATCGCGGCGAGGATGGCGGATTTGGCGTTGAGGCGGGCGCAGATGATAAACGGAAAACCGAAGCGCGCGAGGTAGGCGGTGTTGAGGCGCTGGAATTCGGCGAGTTCGGCGTCGGTTAGGCGGCTGAGGCCGGCACTGGCTTGTTCGCGGTTGGATTCGGCGGTGAGGGCGTTCTGTTGAGCGAGGCGGCCGGCGAGATCGGGGTGAGCGCGGATGAGGGCGAGTTGGCGAGCGGGCGCGGCGGAGCGCATCGTGGCGCAAAGCTCCGCGTGAAGGTGCGCCGCGTCGCGAAACGGTCGGCGCGGCCACGTCTCGTCGGCCACCCACGGCGAATGCTCAAAGAGATGACCGAGCGCGGCGGTGAAGGCCGCGCGATCAAGAGCGTTGAGTGAGTCGAGGGTAAGCATCAAAAAGCGGCGCGCGTCGACGGACGAGGGCGCGCAGTTAAGCGAGCAATTCGTAGGCGGGGAGCGTGAGGAATTCGTCGAGCTGGGGCGATTTCACCATGAGCATGAAGATCTCGATCGCGCGGATGAAATGGCCGCGCAAGTAACGATCGGCGCCGATTTCGTTTTTAATTTTGGCGAGTTCTTCCTCGAGAAATTGATCGTAGAGCGCGGCGGTGAGGACGCGGCCGTCGGCGAGTTTGGCGCCGGTGTGGAGCCATTGCCAAAGCTGCGCGCGGGAAATCTCGGCCGTGGCGGCGTCTTCCATGAGGTTATAAAGCGGGACGCAGCCGAGGCCGCCGAGCCAGGCTTCGACGTATTGGACGCCGACGCTGAGATTGGTGCGGACGCCAGCTTCGGTGATGGTGCCGACGGGCGGAGCGAGGAATTCGGCGGCGTTGGGGATAACGTCGTCGCGCTGGCGCGAGATTTGATTCGGGCCGGGCATGTGTTTGTCGAAGGCTTGGAGCGCGACCGGGACGAGGCCGGGGTGCGCGACCCAGGTGCCATCGTGGCCGTCGGCGGCTTCGCGTTCTTTATCGGCGAGGACCTTGGCGAGCGCAGCGTCGTTGGCGGCGGGGTTGTTCTTGATGGGAATCTGCGCGGCCATGCCGCCCATCGCGTGCGCGCCGCGGCGGTGACAGACTTTGATCACGAAGAGCGAGTAAGCGCGCATGAACGGCGCGGTCATGGTGACCTGCGTGCGATCGGGGAACACGTAGCCGGGGCGGCGTTTGAGTTTTTTAATGCAGCTGAAGATGTAGTCCCAGCGGCCGCAGTTGAGACCGGAGGAGTGATCGCGGAGTTCGTAAAGAATTTCTTCGGCTTCAAACGTCGCGAGAATCGTCTCGATCAACACCGTGGCGCGGATCGTGCCACGCGGGACGCCGAGAGCGGCTTGCGCGTGGACAAAGACGTCGTTCCAGAGGCGCGCCTCGAGGTGACTCTCCATTTTCGGCAGGTAAAAATAAGGACCGGTACCACGGGCGAGGGCTTCTTTGACGTTGTGGAAAAAATAGAGGCCGAAGTCGAAGAGCGAGCCGCTCACGGGCTTGCCGTCGAGGAACACGTGTTTTTCGGGCAGGTGCCAACCGCGGGGGCGCACGACGAGCGTCGCGGTCTGAGGATTCAACGCGTAGGCTTTACCCTCGGGGCTGGTGAAAGTAATGGTACGGCGGATGGCGTCGCGGAGATTGAGTTGACCCTCGAGCAGGTTGTCCCAGGTCGGCGACGTGGCGTCTTCAAAATCGGCCATGAATACCTTGGCGCCGGAGTTGAGGGCGTTGATGACCATCTTACGGTCCACGGGGCCGGTGATCTCGGTGCGGCGGTC
>CAJAFD010000439.1 GCA_903938935.1 uncultured Opitutia bacterium | reverse complement strand
GCTAGTTTAGGCAATTAACGCGGAGGGATGAAGCCATGCTCCTCTGGTTGATTGCATGGGTCTTGATTGGTTTGCGCTCATTGGGCGTGATTGCCGCGTTGCCCACGCCCGGAGGCGGTACGTTGCCCACTCGTATTCGGGTGGCGCTCAGTATGATGCTGGCGGTCTTACTGGTCGGCGTGGTGCCGTTGCCGGTTGAGTTGCAAGATGCGGACTGGATCCGGTTGGCGATGGCGGCGGTGAGCGAAGTTTTGCTAGGTTTTGCGATGGGTTTGGTGGTACGGGCGGCGCTTTCGATAACGGCGCTCGGCGGCCGATTGATCGCTAATGAAATTGGATTGAATTCACCGCCAGGCTTCGATGTGCCTGTGCCGGCGCAGGAGCCCTTGCCGGCTTTCATCACCGCGTTTGCGGGGGTGTTGTTTTTCGGGTTGGGTGTGCACCAGGATATGTTGGCGGCTTTTGCCCGCAGTTTTGAGTTTTCGCCGCTGGGCACGTATACTGTTACCACGGTAGCGTTGGAACGCTTGATCAAAGTGACGGCGGATATTTTAGCGGTGGGGCTGCGGATTGCGGCTCCGTTTATTGCGTTAAGTTTTATCATCAATCTGGCCTTCAGTATTTTGGGTAAAGCGGTGCCGCGGATGAACGTGTTCATCGCGAGTGTGACGGTGCGACTGTGGGCGGGCTTGTTGCTGCTTTCGGGCTTTGGCGCGCTGTTGTTGCGCAATTTGGATCCGCTTTGGCAGGCGCTGCCATGGGATATGCTGGAAGTGAGTCTGCGCTCCGCCGGGCCTTGAGTTCGGGAAAAAAATGCCGCTTTAGACCGGCTTAAACCCGAGCTTTTTAGGGATAATAAATTATATAAATACATATCAAATATGTGTTTATAATTATATATTTCAGCTGGCTCCTAACTTGCTTAATGGCTGGCATTGAGCGCTGAAGATCAAGATTCAAAAACCGAGGCACCCTCCGCGAAGCGGCTTTCCGAAGCCCATTCGAAGGGGCAGTTCGCGCGTGCGCCTGAGTTGACCTTGGTGTTCACGCTAGCGGCGGCTTTATTTACCCTCGGTTTGGCGGCCCGCGAGGCCTCAGATAAGATGACGCGTTTGGCAGTCGCGATTTTTGGCCGTTTGGGCGAATTGCGGGTGCAGGGTGACGAAGTTCCGGCGGTGGCAGAATTGGCTATGACGACGTTTGTCTCGATCGCGTTGCCTGTGGTCTTGGCCACTGCCTTGGCTGCGATTTTGGCTGGCGGAGTGCAAAGCGGTTTCCAACTCACGCCGGAAGCGATGCAGCCTAATTTCGAGCGTTTTAATCCGATTGCCGGACTGGGGCGCATTTTCGCGGGAAAAATCTGGGTAACCGCTTCACTGGATTTGTTGAAGGTGATTGCGGTGTTCGCGTGTCTCGCGGCGGCGACGAGTAAGATTTTCAGTGACGTGATTTTCTCGGCTCCGGTGGAGACGCTGTACCTCGCGAATTTTATGCACACGAGCGCGATGTCGCTGATGTGGAGATTTCTGGGCGCGATTGCGGTGATCGCGGCTTTCAGTTACGCGTACGAACTTTATAAATCGAACCAGGAGCTGATGATGTCGCGTCAGGAGGTCAAAGATGAGCGGTCCCAAACGGATGGTAATCCGCTGGTGAAAGCCGCGATGCGTCGTTTCGCGCGTCGGCTCTTGCAGAAGCAAATGATGGATGCGGTCCCGACGGCGGATGTGATCGTTGCTAATCCGACGCACTTTGCTGTCGCGCTCCGCTACGAGCGGGGATCGGATGCCGCGCCGGTGATCGTCGCCAAGGGCGAAAATCGTCACGCACTGCGGATCAAGGAATTGGGCGCGCTACACGGCGTGCCGATTGTTGAGAACCGTCCCGTCGCGCGCTTGTTGTATGCGACCGGAAAAGTGGGAGAGCCGATTCCGCAGGATATGTTTGAGGCGGTGGCCGAGATCCTCGCGTTCGTTTACCGG
>CAJAFD010000438.1 GCA_903938935.1 uncultured Opitutia bacterium | reverse complement strand
TGCCGGAGTTTGATCCGGCGCGGCCGGATGCGGTGGCGATCTTTGTGATGCCCGCGAGCCCGCAAGCGACGGCGCTCAAGCCCGACGGAAGCTAAAGCGCTCCGCGGCGCGAGTCGGCGAAGTCGCGAGAGACGAAGCGGGAGGACAAACAGACTATGTGGATTTGGATCGAGAGGCAGGAGCGTCAACGGCTCTTGAGCTGAGCGAGCTGACCGCCGGCTGGGTTGGCTCCATGTTGATGCACGCGTCTGGCCGCGATATTCACAGTTAACGCCGGTGCATGGGATAGACGGATGAATCCCATCAACACAGGCTAGGTTCGATCTTGAATGGAATTACGGGATGTTGAAAAAAGATTTTCGATAGTGACTATTTCGAGCCGAAATCAGCTCGGTTAAAGCCGCGATTTGGACCGCATCTAATGTTTTGGACGCTTTAAGAATCGCAGCTTTGTCCTGAATCGTGAGATCTCCCGGTAATTCAAATTTTTGTTGTTCCAGAAATTTAGAAATCATGGATGGATGGCCATACGATTCCAAAAAAACGAACAGGGTCGCGAGCGTTTGATCGCCGGATAGCGGTGCGCCTAGGTCAGCAACTTTTTCCGCCAATGTGTTTCCAATAAAATGAGAATAGCTAGAATTCTGAAGAAGCACCCTAACTTTATTAGCTATATCTTCACCAAATTCAGCTAGTATATCCGCATCAACTTCGGCTTCTGCGGCAAGGAGAACCTTATCGAGATCCCTTATATTACTTTTACCCGTGTCATGAAGGGCATCGCGTGCGTCGAAACCGACTTGTACTCGCTCGATCAATAGTTCGATTAACAATTGTTCATCGGTTGGAGACAAATGCAGGCCTTTTATCGCAAGCCCCTTAGACCGAATAATAGAAAACCTATATTTTTCTCGCGGCGGGAGTGAATCGTAATTCACAGGCTCCCTTTTGACGGGATCAGGCAGCTTAAGCTCGCCGGCAACGACCGAAGACGTCGGCGGCACTACCTTATTACTCTGGGCCTTTTGATTTTTGCTAACTTGCGCCGGAATTGAAGGCTCTTGCGTGGGCTTACTCAGAAAATAGCCGCCCACCAAAATGGCCGCCGCAAGTATCAAGAGACTCGAAGGACGCATCCTCATGGTTGAGTTAATTAATTTGCAGGTGCGACTCATAGCCAAGCGATAATTTACCCATCTCGCCGCTGAGTCGCCGCGTGGCGCGGGTCGGCGAAGTCGCGAGAGACGAAGCGGGAGGTGACACGGGAGGAGAAACGGGGGCGCAAAAAAAGCGCCGACCCTCGCGGGTGGCGCTTTGTGGATGGGACTCGTTCCCCGGCCCTCCGGCCGGCGCGCGGGGCGCCGGCGGAAGGATGCTCGTTTAGTAGCGGTAGTGGTCGGCCTTGTACGGGCCGCTGACGGGAACGCCGAGGTATTCGGCTTGCGACTTGGAGAGGACGGTGAGCTTGACGCCGATGCGCTCGAGGTGGAGGCGGGCGACTTCTTCGTCGAGGTGCTTGGGCAGGCGGTAAACGCCGACCTTGTAGGTGTCGCGGTTCTTCCAGAGATCGAGTTGAGCGAGCGTCTGGTTGGTGAAGCTGGCGGACATCACGAAGGACGGGTGGCCGGTGGCACAACCGAGGTTCACGAGGCGGCCTTCGGCGAGCAGGTAGATGCTCTTGCCGTTGGGGAAGGTGAACAGGTCGTATTGCGGCTTGATGGTGACGCGCTTCACGCCCTTGGCGCTGTAGAGGCGGTCGACCTGGATCTCGTTGTCGAAGTGGCCGATGTTACAGACGATGGCCTGATCCTTCATCTTGGCCATGTGCTCGAGGGTGATGATGTCTTTGTTACCGGTGGTGGTGACGTAGATATCGGCGACGCCGAGGGTGCTCTCGAGGGTGTTGACCTCGAAGCCTTCCATGGCGGCCTGGAGGGCGTTGATGGGGTCGATCTCGGTGACGATGACGCGAGCGCCAAAGCCCTTGAGGGAGAAGGCGGAGCCTTTACCCACATCGCCGTAGCCGCAGACGCAGGCGACCTTGCCGGCGATCATGGTATCGGTGGCGCGCTTCAAGCCGTCGGCGAGGGATTCGCGGCAGCCGTAGAGGTTGTCGAACTTGGACTTGGTGACCGAGTCGTTGACGTTGATGGCGGGGACGAGGAGCTTGCCCTGCTCGTGGAGCTGGTAGAGGCGGTGGACGCCGGTGGTGGTCTCTTCGGAGACGCCGCGCCATTCCTTGACCATCGCGGTGAAGATACCTTTTTGGGTCTTCGAGATTTTCTTGAGGAGGTTTTTGATGACCTGCTCTTCGTGGGAGCCGGAGGCGGAGTTGACCCAGTCACTGCCCTGCTCGAGTTCGTAGCCCTTGTGGAGGAGGAGCGTGACGTCGCCGCCGTCGTCGACGACCATTTGCGGGCCCTTGCCGCCGGGGAAGCTGACGGCTTTCCAGGTGAGGTCCCAGTATTCTTCGAGGGTTTCGCCCTTCCAAGCGAAGACCGGAACGCCGGCTTTGGCGATGGCCGCGGCGGCGTGGTCTTGGGTGGAGAAGATGTTGCAGGAGGCCCAGCGGACATCGGCACCGAGCTCGACGAGCGTCTCGATGAGGACGGCGGTCTGGATCGTCATGTGCAACGAACCGGTGATGCGGACGCCCTTGAGGGGCTTCTTGGCGCCGTATTTTTTACGGAGCGAGATGAGGCCGGGCATTTCGTGCTCGGCGACGTTGAGTTCTTTGCGACCCCAATCGGCGAGGGTGATGTCTTTGACGTGGAAGTCGCCTTTGGATTTTGCGGGAGAGGATTTAGCCATGAAGAGTAAGCGCGGGAGCGCGATGGATGAGGAGGATTACTTGGTGAGAGCTTTGACGGCGGCTTTGAGGGCGGCCGCTTTGTTGGTGTTTTCCCAAGGGAGACCGGTCTTGCCGAAGTGACCGTAGTTGGTCGTCTCGCGGTAGATCGGACGGAGCAGGTTGAGCTGCTTGACGATGGCGGCGGGCTTGAAGCTGAACACCTGCTGGATGGCGGTGGTGATGATCTCGTCGGAGACGACGCCGGTGCCGAACGTGTTGACGTAGACGCTCACGGGGTTCGGGTGGCCGATCGCGTAGGCGAACTGGACCTCGACCTGTTTGGCGAGCTTGGCGGCGACGATGTTCTTGGCGACCCAGCGGCCCATGTAGGCGGCGGAGCGATCGACCTTGGACGGATCTTTGCCGGAGAAAGCGCCGCCACCGTGGCGACCCCAACCGCCGTAGGAATCGACGATGATCTTGCGGCCAGTGAGGCCGGAGTCGCCTTGCGGGCCACCGATGACGAACTTGCCGGTGGGGTTGATGAGGAACTCGGTGTTCTTGGTGAGGAGCTTGGCGGGGAGGACCTTCTTGATGACGTTCTTAATGAGGAACGACTCGATGGTCTTGTGCGCGACGTCGGCGGTGTGCTGCGTGGAAATGACGACGTTGACGATCTCGGTGGCGACGCCGTCGACGTAGCGGACGGAGACTTGGGACTTCGCGTCGGGGCGGAGCCATTTCACTTTGCCGCTCTTGCGGATCTTGGTGAGCTCGCGGCCGAGACGGTGAGCGAAAATGACCGGAGCGGGCATCAGTTCCTCGGTCTCATCGGCGGCGAAGCCGAACATCAGACCTTGGTCGCCGGCGCCTTGCTCGGCGGTCTTTTTACCCTCGGCCTTCTTGGCGTCGACGCCTTGGGCGATGTCGGCGGACTGGGCAGTGAGGTAGTTATTAATGAAAACGGTGTCGGCGTGGAAGACATCGTCGTCGTTGGTGTAGCCGATGTGGCGGATGGCGTCGCGGATGACCTTCTCGACGTTGAAAGCCTCGTCGATGGGCTTGGTCTTGCCGGTCTTTTTGTCCTGAAGCTTCGGGATGGTGATTTCACCCCCGATGACGACGACGTTGGACTTAACGAACGTTTCGCAGGCGACGCGGCTGGTCTTATCATAAGCCAAGCAAGCATCGAGGATGCTGTCGGAGATGAGATCGGCGACTTTGTCCGGGTGACCTTCGCCAACGGACTCGGAGGAGAAAACAAATGTATTAGCCATAGGGATAGAGGACGCGAACAAAGGCATTCCCGCTGGCTCAGGCAAGCTGAATATCAACATATCTTGATTTCCTGATACGAGAAACTCCTCCCCGACCCGCTCCGAGCTAAAACGACGTCAAACCACCGGATACCGGCGAGCTCAATAAGGCTCAAGCCGGGCTGGTTTTTTTTAGCGGACCACGAACTCAAGCCTCCCTCCCCGCGCGGGCTAAAAGCTACGCGGAGAGGCGGCGTGGTGCGATCAGGCGACGAAGCCGAAACGATGACGCACCTCGTCGGCTTTGATATTGAGGGAATGACAGATGAGTTTGGCGGCGGCCTCGCTGGCGGCGATTTTGACCATGCGGTCGAAATCGACTTTGGGGAGATCGGCGCCCTCGTGCTTGATGGCGTGGAGGCCCATGCCGCGCTCGAGAAGTTCTTCGATGAATTCTTCGCACGCGATGGGATCATCGGTGAAATAACTATGATGTTCGGGCGGGTGATGTTTGCGGAACTGTTGGCTGTATTCGACGGTGTATTTTTTGAGCATGTTGATTTTCTCCTAGGTTGGGGCTGAGAGCATTCTCGCCGGACGAGGAGACAATACCCGCGACGCGGCCGCGGGGCGCGGCGCATCTTGCTCAGGAATGAGCGTATCTTGGCGGAAACGCCGAAGGCTCGAAACCAAACGAGCCCAGCAGAGTGCGGCGCGAGTTAGGCGGCGCGGACGAGGCCGCGCGGGCGAACTCAGGTGAGTGAGACCATCGCTTTGATGACGCCGCTCTCGGGTTTTAACCACGAAGGAAAGGCGGCGATCATCTCGTCGAACGCGGCGCGGTGCGTGATCCAAGGCTTGGTGTCGATGGAGCCGTCCTCGATGAGCGCGATGATGCGGGCGAAGTCGCGGGAGTGGGCGTTGCGCGAGCCCATGATCGTGAGCTCGCGGCGATGCAGTGCGGGGGCTTGCGGAAACGAGAGCTCTTGTTGCGTGATGCCGACGAACACGAGCCGACCTCCGAAGGCGCAGTAGTTGAGCGCGTGGCTCATGGATTTATGGTTGCCGGTGGCGTCGATGACGACGTCGGCCAACTGGTCCTGCGTGAGAGCGGCGAGCGCGGTGAGCTCGGAGCCGTCGCCGCGGGCGACCAACGTGTGAGGCACGCCGAGACGCTCGCGGCAGAACGCGAGGCGGGCTTCGTTCGTGTCGAGGACGATGCACGTCGCACCGGCGACTTTCACGAACTCAATCGCGGAAAGCCCGATGGGACCGGCGCCGATGATGAGGACATTTTCCCCGGCTTGGACGCGGGCGCGATCAACGGCGTGACAACCGATGGCGAGCGTCTCGACGAGGGCGAGTTGATCGTAGCTGAGTTGGCGCGAGACATGGAGTTTGCGCGCGGGGAGAATCATGCGCTCGCAGAGACCGCCGTCGCACATGACGCCGAGCGTCTGATTGGTAGCGCAGCAATTGGTGAGACCGCGCCGGCAGGAGTAACATTTTTGGCAATTCAAGTACGGCTCGACCGCGCAACGATCACCGGGCTGCACGTTGACGACGCCCTCGCCCACCTGGAGCACCTCGACGCCGAGCTCATGACCGGGAATGCGCGGATAAGAATAGAACGGCATTTTCCCCAGATAACCGCCGAGATCCGTGCCGCAGATGCCCACGCGATGGATGCGCACCAAGACCTCGCCCGCGGCGGGCGCGGCCGGCTCGGGCATGTCGAGGGGGCGGAACGATTGCGGTTTTTCGAGCTGGATGGCTTTCATGAGCGGAGCGGCGGGGCGGCGGGGCGGGATTGAAAAACGAGTTAGTTGTTTTCGGGCAGACCCTCGCGGTGGCCGAGATTGTGAACCGGCGCGAAGATCGCCTGCACCTCGGCGAGCAACTGCGGATCAATCGGCGCGGCGGCCCATTTGGCCCAGTTGCGGATGTTGGTGGGATTGGCGCTGCCGGAAACCGTCGTGGCGATATCGGAATGAGCGATGGAGAATTGCAGGGCGAGTTGGGCGATATCCACGCCCTTGCTGGCGCAGTGCGCGGCGGCGGCCCGAGCGGCGGCTTTCACGGACTCGGGTTCTTTCAACCACGCAGGCAACGGCGCCTGCGTGAGCAGACGCGCGCTGAAAGGCCCGGCATTCATGACGCCCACGCCTTTGGCTTTTAAGTAAGGTACGGCTTCGTCGAGGAAGCGCGTGTTTTGCAGCGTGTATTGGTTGTAGCTGAGCACGCAATCGACGTGGGTCTGCTCGAGGATGAATTTAAAAATCTTCATCGGGTAACCGCTGAAGCCGATGTAGCGGGCTTTGCCGGCTTGCTGGATTTTCCGCAAGGCCGGGAGCGTCTCGTCGACGATCTGCTGCATGGGCACGAACTCGATGTCGTGACAGAGAATGATATCGAGGTGATCGGTGCCGAGACGATGCAGCGAAACATCGACGCTCTCGGCGACGCGTTTGGCCGAGAAATCGAAATGCGCCAAGTCGTAGCGACCGAGTTTGGTGCACAGCGTGTAGCTCTCGCGAGGGACACCTTTGAGCGCGATGCCGAGGAGCACCTCGCTCATGCCGCGTCCGTAGAAAGGAGACGTATCGATAAAGTTGAGCCCGCACTCCAACGCGACGCGCACGCTGCTGAGCGCTTCGTCGAGAGTGACGTTTCGAAACTCAGCGCCGAGGGAGCTGGCGCCGAAACTAAGAACCGGAAGGTGAAGATCGGTGTTTCCGAGACGACGAGTTTGCATAGACGGAGAGGAAAAGATGACGCGAAGAGATTAAACCGTGCGGCAGCCCATCGTGAGCAGGACGTTGGCCCACAGAGATTGATCGGCGGTCTGGATCGTGAGCACGTGATCGGGACTTTCGACATGTTGATAAAAATCCCATTTGAGAATCGGCTCGATTTGCAGCGGCGAACCCGCCTCGGCGAGCACGGCGCGGAACTCCTGCCAAACGGGCGGTTCGCCTTTTTGCGCGTAGGAGTCATCGGCGGGGATGCCCATCGTCTGGCAATGATCGACGGGGACCGCGCTCAAAATCGCGCGCAAGACCTGCGCGACCGTGACGACCCCAGGGGAAAGATTGAGCGAGATAATCTCGGCGTGCGGCCCGCGCTTGGTGGAGGCGGGGTAATTGCCATCGGCGATGAGGATTTTCGAGTGATGGCCCGCCCGCGCGAGGACGCGCAGGATGTCCGGATGAGTCAGCGTGGTCTTGAGCATGATGCAGAATTTCAGGATGAAGCCAGGGCGCGTTGAAACGAGTGCAAGGTCTGTCGGGCTGCCGTGGCGGCGTCGGGCAGCGGCAGAATTTCCGCCGAGAGCGCGCCCGTGTAACCGATCTCGCGCAAAGCAGCGATAACCGGCGCGATGGCCGTGTGGCCGAAGCCGATGGCGCGACGATTGGAATCGGCGAAGTGGACATGACCTAACAGCGGACCGACTTCGCGCAACGCCGCGGGCAGATCCGACTCCTCGATGTTCATGTGAAACAAATCGGCCAAGATGCGGATGTTGGTTGTGCGCAACGTCCGGAGCCACGTGGCGGTTTCGCCGACCCGGTTGATGAGATTGGTCTCGTAGCGATTGAGCGGCTCATAAAACAGCGGCACGCCGTAGGTCGCAGCGTGTGCGCCGAGATCTTCCAAGGCTTCGGCGAGCCAGGCCAAGGCTTGGGCCCGCGTCACATCGCCTTCCCAACGGCCCTGCATGGAACCGATAATCGCCGGCGCGCCGAAAGCTCCAGCCAGATCAATGATGCTCCGGATAAATTCCCGCGCGCGCAAACGCATCGCGGCGTCGGCCTGCGTGAGCGAAAGTTTGTGCACAACCCAACCGGCGCCCGTGCCCATGGCGGCGAGCTTGAGCGAGTGCTGACGGAGCAATGCCGTCAGCCCAGCACGATCAAACCCCTCGGCCCCGCGCGGAAAAATCTCGATCGCCGCAAAACCGAGCGCAGCGGCATCCGCGCAGGCCTCGGGCAAGCCCGACCCATAAACGAACGGACCGCCCTTGGCCTCAGGCACGAGTGAAACAGTAATGGCGGAGTACATCGTTGCGGTGAAGGTGTGAGCGCAATCACGGAGTCGCCCGACCGCGAGACTGAAAATCGAGTTGGCCGACGCGCGCGGTGCGCGCGCAAGCTTCAGCGATCGATGCGACCCGTGATGCGCAGGATAAATTTAAGCGAGTAAAGATAAGAGCGCTCGCGCACGACGGCCGGATCGCCCGCGGAGCCTTGCACGCCCAAGTCGGCAATCGAATCGATCACATTGTCGTCCTCGGGATGCAGCACGATCCACGTTAAAATTTTAATCAATTTATCCTTGGGATAAATCTCCTGCAGATGACTCAACACCACGGGCGGAAGATAACGCTCAACCGGATGCTGAATCGAATCCGGCACAGCTGCGACGCACACCAAATTACGCACGCGTTGCACATCGTCGCCCTCGAGTCCGGGGCGCCACGTCAACAAGCCCTGCCGCACGGCCTCGACTTCATCCTTGGTGTAATCGGAGGCCTCTTCCTCCGGACCCGCAAACGGCGAAACCACGCCGCCATCCGAGGGCACGCGAAAATCCAGCGCCGCGACATCCTTGGCGGTGATTTTCATCCAAGGCGGTAACGGTGCCGGCGCGGGCATCACCGGCACGGGTGCAGCGACGGTAGCGCCGTCGATTGAAACCGCGATCCGGTCGCGCACCTCCGCCAACAAACCCACCGCCAGCCACGCGCCTAGCACGGGCACCAACCACAACTTGCCCGAGCTGGCCGCAAAGCGCTGCGCGGCATCCCAACGGAATAATTTGGCCCCCGCACTGCAACCCGCCACGCCGATCAAGGCCAACGCCAGCAGACAAAAACCAATCGACCCAAGGCCGCCGCCGGAGACGCACGCTTGCAACGCCTCGACCGCATAACGTCCCGGAAAAAAAGCCGACACATGTTGCGCCCACGTGGGCAGACTCGCCAATTGCACCGCGACGCCGCCGATAATCAGCATCGGCAAAAAAATGCACTGCCCGAGCGCCTGCACCGCCGGCACGTTATCCGCCATCATCGCCAGCACGAGACCCAGGCCGATGAACGCAAACGACACCACGGTGAACGCGACCCAAAGATCCAACGGATGCGCCGGCAGCGGCATACCCAAACTCAAAGCGAGCCCGAGCTGCAACGCCCCGGCGCTCAAAATAATCACGTAGCGCGCGAGCGCCGTGCTCACCACGAACGCCCACGTCGGCAAAGGCGTGAGCCGGTACCGCCGCCACACGCCACGTTCGCGCTCGCTCACCAACGTCGTCGGCAAACCAAAGCACGCGCCGCCGAGCACGCTCACCGTCAGCAACTCGCCCATATGACGGATCAATGGAATCTTTTCGTGCCGATACAGCACCCAAAACGCCACGAGGAAAATCAGCGGAAACAAATAACCATACAGCAGCGCCATCCGATTTCTAAAATGCAGTCGCAGCGATTGCCCGAGATGTTCGCGTAGTCCGTTCATACGGGAAGGTTCACCGACTTATTATCGGGACGCGTGAGTTTCAGGAAAACATCTTCGAGCGAGGAACGTTTCACCTCGAGCTCCCACAACGTCGCACCTTGCGCCGCGAGCAACGCCAGCAGCGCCGTCACGACGGGCGCCGCTTCATCAGTCTCGAAATACCCCGACAATCCCTCGCAGCGCAATGCGCGTAGCCCGGGGAGCCGCGTCAGCGCCGCTGGATCGATGAGCTGAGAAGCCGTGAACCTGACGGCCTGGCCGCCTGCCGCAGTCGACACCAGTTCATGAGGCGTTCCCGTCGCGACGATTCGCCCTTGGTCGATGATGGCGACGCGATCACACAACGCCGCGGCTTCATCCAACTGGTGCGTGGACAACAGCACCGTGTAGCCATCGTGCTTCATGCGGCGAATCTCCGCGTGCAATTCATGGCGCGCCTGCGGATCGAGGCCCGTCGACGGTTCATCGAGAATGACCACCTCGGGGCGATGCACAAACGCGAGAGCCAAGGCCAACCGTTGCCGTTGCCCGCCCGATAACGTCTCGAACGCCGCGTCCGCTTTGGCCACAAGATCGAAGCGCTCGAGCAAACGCAGCGTAGGCTCCGGCTCCGAGTAAAACGCGCCGAACAAGTCGAGGGCTTCGCGCGGCGTGATCTTGTCTTGTAACGCGGTCGATTGCAGCGCGGCGCCGAGTTTGCGTTTCACTTCCCGCGGAAACCGACGCGCATCCAGCCCGCAAATCTCCACGTTCCCCGCATCCGGTTCGCGCAAGCCCAACACGCACTCAAGGGTCGTGGTCTTGCCCGCGCCATTGGGACCGAGCAGGCCGAAAATCTCACCGGCTTGGAGCGTGAAATCGACGCCGCGCAACGCTTCGTTCGCACCGTAGCGTTTCCATAAACCCGTGACGCGCACCTTAGTTTCCATGGTGAGACCTCCGGGCACCCCTCGCCCACCCGCCGGTAAAACCGCAGACCCGAAACCGGCAGAAGAAAATCGACCATGCGATCATCAAGAAGAGGGGGTGTTTTGAATGAGATAAACCAACGAAAGAGAAGCGAACTAGAAAGAAGGAAACCCCAGCGTCAACCCCTCGCACTGCACGCGGCCCGTGCCCCACGTTTTTAACGGTACAAAGCCGTCGTGGGCGCCAGCGTGAGCACGTTGTATTGACGCATGGCGAGTCGCCACCACTCCGCGATGACATCCGCCGGCGAACTCCACAGCTCGCGGTGGAGCCAAATCATCGATTCGGCGTCGAGCAGGAGCGCCATTTTTTCTTTGGCGGTAAATTTGGCCGGACCTTCATGCAACAAACGCAGCCGCAAAACCGCGAACCATTCCCGCGCTTCCTCGCTAGGACGCCGTTGGCGTAGCAAAGCGACGTGCATGGCATTCACATAAGGATCCAGCACCGCCTGCATCAGCCCATAATCCGCGCGCAGTGGTTCAAACGGCGGCAAATGCCGGTAACACTCGGCGAGGTTTTGTTGCAGACGCTTCAGCTCGTACGGCGGATGCGTTTCATCCGGGGTGAGAAAAACGCCCAGCTCGCGGGCTTTGCGGCCGAAACTGGCCTTGCTCAGAAAAATCGAAAGCGGAATCGACGCCGTCAATCCGACCAAGACCGGACTCAACCACCAAAAAAAGGCTGGCGATATAATATAAGAACTTACGCCCCAGATCAGACCAAAGGCCGTATGCCCCCCGTGCGTGATGATGGCCTCGCGCCAATCCGTGCCGTCTTCCTCGCCCGCGCGCTGTTGCGTCACCCAGCCGACGCCCTGCCCGAGCAACGTGAAGATCACGAATTTGGCATTAAACAACATGTTGATCGGAGCCAGCAAAGCCGAGACCGCCGTTTCGAAAATAGCGCTGAACACCAACCGCACCGCACCACCGAAACGCACGAGCATCTCCGGATTACCCAACGTGAGCACGACACTCACGACCTTGGGCAAAAACAGCAGCAACATCGTAAAAACAAACAACGATAACGCCTCCGGCACTTCCAACAAAAAGCCGAACACCGAAGTCATATCCTGTGGCCGGAGCCCACCGCCGGGCAATGGGTGCGCCTGCAACCCAAACACATGAATCGTGCTCAACACCAAAAACAGTAGCCACAAAGGCGACGACGCATAACCCATCACGCCCATCAACAAATGGAACCGATTCGCTGGGCGAAAGCCGCGCGCCGTCAATAACCAGGCGTGCTGCATGTTGCCCTGACACCAGCGCCGATCGCGCTTGGCGCTATCAATCAACGTCGGCGGCCCTTCCTCAAAACTACCTTCGATCTCCCCGGCGAGCCAAACTTCCCAGCCCGCGCGACGCATCAATGCGGCTTCGACGAAATCGTGCGACAAGATCCGGCCACCAAACGGCTCGCTGCCCGGTAAATCCGGCAATGCGCAATGGTCGATAAAAGGCTGGATGCGAATGATCGCATTATGCCCCCAATAGTTGCCGTCATGCTGCTGCCAGTAATTGAGCCCCGCGAGGAAGAGCGGACTGTAGAGCCGGCTCGCGAACGATTGGAGCCGCGCGTATAAGGTTTCGCCATACACGATCCGCGGCGCGGTCTGGATGATGCCGACTTGCGCGTTTTTCTCCATCAACGCCACGAGTTGCACCAAGGCGCGCCCCGTCATGATCGAGTCTGCATCCAACACCACCATGTAGCGGTAATTCTTACCCCAACGCCGAAGAAAATCCGCTACGTTACCGGCCTTTTTGTTAATTTGATGCCGGCGTTTGCGGTAAAAGATTTTCCCAAAGCCGCCGACCTGTTTGCACAACTCTACCCACGCTACCTCTTCCTGAATCCATTGGTTGGGCCGGTTGGAATCGCTCAGGATGAAAAAATCAAAATGCTCGAGTTTTTTGGTCTCTTGCATCGAGCGATAAATGACGCGCAGGCCTTCGAACACGCGGCTTACATCCTCGTTAAACACCGGCATGACGATCGCCGTCGAAGCAAGTGGCGGCTGCTCGCCGTCAGGAATCGTGGCCGTGATACGGCAACTATCGCCCCCGCGATTCAAGACGTAGAAACCGACGATCGCCGTGCAAAATCCCGTCGCGATGTGCGCAAACAATACCACGAACAAACCGAGCAGAACCATTTCCAAACCGCTGAGGCCATCGCGCCACAGCAAGTCGGCCATGAACCAAGTCGCCAAACTCGTGAGGAAGAAAATCGAAGAGAAAAACACGAACCGACGGCGATTAAGCCGCTGCGGCGTCATCGGTTTCTTAAGAAAAATAGGCATGGGCAATCAGCGCGTCGCGTAGAAAAGTCCGGATAAAATCGCTACAAAAACCAACCACAACAGCAGCGTACGCAGGATCGGCCATTTCTCGAAACGCTCCAGCGTCTCGCCCGCCGCTTCGGTGATGGGGCCGAGATCGATCGGGCGCGGCACCATGCTCGAAACCACCATGTCCGGCCCTGCCTGGATCGAGCTGGCGCGTAACGCCGCCGCGAATTCAGCGGGGATGTTTTGCTCGTCCAAAAAAGCGTACGGCCATTTCTGCGAACCATCGCTCAGCAGTAACGCCACGCGCCCCTCGATCGCGATGCGTTCGTGGGGAGCGCTGTTCTTGACCAGCACCTTGCCAAACCACGAATCCATCAACGCTTCCGTTTCTTCTGCGGCCAACGTCGTAGGATCGAGCGTCGGTTGCGCGACGTGGCGGACGGCAGCGCGTTCCAAAATATCTTGAATGAGCCGGCTCTGATGGAGCCGGTTGTGAATCCGATGCGCGCGCAGATAATCTTCCACGCGCACGTACGCGGCGTTCCACGACTCCATGGAGCCCGTCTTCGGCCGAAATTCGCCCGGCAAAAAAATCGGTTGGGAATCACTCACGGTTGCCAGAGGTACGTCCACGTTTCAGTTAGCACGTGGGGCGATTTACGCAGAAAACACCGCAACTCCACCGGCCGGCCACTGCCATCGGGGCGCAAGCCGAATGCGACGCGCCACGTACCGTTATGCGGATTTTTCTGCACGTTCGAGTACGTGACCTTGGCGCCTTCGCCGGCGGAAACAACCGCCTCGATGTCAGGATCGGGACCGCGTTTGCCGAGATACGGGCCGTCGAAATCGAGAATAAAACGCTCGAGATCGGGTTCGTGCGTTTTGGAGCGCCCGCGACGAGTAGCCACTGTGAAACCAGCCGGCGGACGGATCTGGTCGAGCGCCCAGTGGAGGCGATATTCAAACTCGATGGGCTCGCCGATGGGCGGCAAAACATCGGGCGCCCAGAAGGCCACGATGTTGTCATTCGTCTCGTCCGGCGTGGGCAACTCGACCAAGCGCACAGAGCCCGCGCCCCACGAGCCGACCGGCTCCACCCAAGCGGTGGGCCGCAAGTGATAATTGGCTTCGAGGTCTTCGTAGCTGGAAAATTTGCGGTCACGCTGCAGCAAACCGAAACCGCGGGGGTTTTGATCACCAAAGGCCACCGTGCGAATTTTCTCGGGATTGGTGAGCGGTCGCCAGAGCCATTCGCCGCCACTGTGGTTCAAGAGCAAACCGTCGGAATCATGTACTTCAGGCCGAAAATCACCGGTCGCCGTGGTCGTGTTTTCTCCGTGCCAAAACATGCTCGTGAGCGGCGCGATGCCTAGGGTCTTGATGGCGGTGCGCGCGTAAAGCACGGCTTTGATCTGCGCAACCGTCGTGGCGCCCGGGCGGATCACAAAACGGTACGCGCCCGCGACGCTCGGGCTGTCGAGCAGCGCAAAGAGCACCAACTCTTTCGCCTCCGGGTCCGCGCGCTGCACCCCAAATTCCTCGAAGATCGGAAACTCCTCGCCGGCAGGATCGCCGGTGTTGATCGCCAGGCCGCGCGCGGAAAGACCGTAGACGGCTTTTTGACAGAGCAGCCGAAAATAACTCGCGCCCTGAAATGCACCGAGTTCGTCGCTCGCGGTGTTGAGCGGATAAAGCACGCGGAAACCAGTAAAGCCGATCGTAGCCGGAATATCCCCGAGACGATTTTTGCCGTAATCAAAAAACTGCGGCGAAAAAGCCACGGGCGTCTCGACGCCGTTTTTCAATTCCGAGACTTGGACGGTTTTATCGAAAATAAAACCCGGATGAAAAAACTGGAGTTGAAACGGCAAACCCTCGCGGCGCCCGAGCGACTGAGCCGGATTAAAGCGGATGTCCCGGTATTGGTCGTAAGTCAGCTGGCGGAGTTTATCGGGCACCCGGCTGGAGCGCGCGACGTACGGTTTGGCCGCGAGCATTTTGGCGCGGTACCGCAGCGCATCGAAGTCGAACGGCGCAACACTCGCCGGCAAAGGCGACAGGATCGCAAGACTACTGAGCCAGAACCAAAAACGCAGAGCGCGTGGTTTCATGTTAGTTTTTACAAAAAGAAAGCGCGTTGTTTTTCGGAGATCGGCAGCGCGGCGCGCTCCATCACTTTCAACAAATCTTCCCAGATCATGCGCTTCGAGCGGTTGCTCTGATTACGCAAAATGTAGCTCGGGTGGTACGTCACCATCAACGGACGGCCGGCAAATTCCCGCCATTCGCCGCGGACTTCGCCGAGGGCTTTGAAGGCGCTGCTCCCGAGCAAGCCTTGCGCCGCACTCGAGCCGAGCGCGACGAGTAAGGTCGGTTGCACAATCTCGATCTGCGCGCGCAAATAGGGCAGGCAATAACGCATCTCTTCGTCGGTCGGCCCGCGATGACCAATTTGCCCTGCGGCGGCCGGCACCGTCGCATCCGGGCGCCAGTTCATCAGGCTAGCGAGGTACACCTCAGCGCGTTTGAGACCCATCGCGCCGATCATCTTGGTGAGCAACTGGCCCGCCGGACCGACGAAGGGTTCGCCTTCCGTCTCTTCTTCCAAGCCCGGGGCATCGCCGATAAATAAAATCCGCGCATCGAGGTTCCCTGTCCCGCATACGATTTTCTTGCCCGGCGGTACGTGAGCGAGCGCCACAGGATCGCCTTGCGCAGCCGCCACCAACGCCGCCCAACGTCCGGCCTTTTCGCCGGCGGGCAACGTCACCACCGGCGGCGGGGGCAATTTGGGCTCCACGACCTTGGGCTTGGCGATCGGCATCGGCGGAGCCGCGATCGGTCGCGCGGCTACGGCAAGGTTGCCCACGACTGCGCTTGAGCTTTGCCGGCCACGAATCACCGCCCGCAAGGCCAACAAACCCGCCTCAGAGACGTTTACGGATTTGATCCCAGTCGTCTTGAGCCGGCGAAGTTCGTCGGTGAGGGCGTTAAGGGCGGTGCGCATTAAGGCAGGTCAACTTGGGCGAATATTCAGAAGTTTTTCCACATACTTGCCCAGTAAGTCGAATTCCAAATTTACCCGCTCGCCGGCGCGACGCGTCCGGATGTTGGTCAAAGCCAAGGTCGTCGGAATGAGCCACACCGCGAAGCTATCGCCTGCCAATTCGGCGACGGTCAACGACATGCCGTCGATGGCGATGCTGCCTTTGTGGATAAGATAGCGGCCACCGCCCGCCGGCACGCGCACGCGCAGATAAGTGTCCTTGCCGCGCACTTCGAGGACCTCGATCTCGCCTTGGCCGTCGATGTGGCCGGAAACAAAATGTCCGCCCATTTTTCCATCGAAGCGTAGGCTGCGCTCGAGATTCACGAGGGCTCCCGCCGCCAGCGCGGCAAAGTTAGTGAGACGCCGCGTCTCTTCCAACACGTCAAAATAGAGATGCTGCGCGTCGTACTCGACGACGGTGAGACAACAACCATTGACCGCGATGCTATCGCCCAACGCTACGTCTCGGAGCGCGGCGCGGGCTGCGATTTGCAGCCGCCACGACGTGGCGTGCGGGGTGAAAGCCACGACGTGGCCGGTTTCTTCGACGATGCCGGTGAACATGTTTTTTGAAAAATAAGTTATTTAAGTTTTACGCGGAGCACGGCGGTTTCGCCGCCGCGCCCGACGAGCAGGACAAACTCCGTGCGCACCCCATCCGCTTGAATCGCGGCGAGTTTCTCCGCCGCCTCGGCAAACGACTTGGGCTCCACGCCGTCGATTTCCTTGATCCAATCATCCGTGCGCAAACCGGCGACGGAAACCGGACTGTTGCCTTTGACAAAATGCGCCACGACGCCCGCGGTGTCCGCGACTTTCAGCCGTCGCGCGATCGCATCGCCGTAGACAAACTCGCGCGCCGTGAACCCGAGGCGCTCGTAATACGTCCGCGCAGCCTCGCGCATTAATTTCGGTTCGTCGCCGAGCGTCACCTTAACATCGACGCGCTCGGTGCCACGCAACACCGTCAGCGTGAGCGCATCGCCCGGCGCCCGACGTTCGACTTCGCGCTCCACATAACTCACCACGACGCGATCTGGTTTGAAGCGCGGCAACGACCGGCCATCGATCGCCAGCACGATATCGCGCGCCTGCATTCCGGCTTTTTCCGCCGGACTGCCTTCAAGGACTTCACTCACGACGGCGCCCGATTGCGCCTCGAGTTTGAGAAACGCCGCGACCTCGCGATCCATCGGTTCAAAACCATAAGCGCCGAGCCACGCCAACGGCCGGCCAAATTCGTTGAGCGGCACCCGCGCGAGGTACGGCAACACTTCACCCGTCAGGTGGAACACGCTGCTCTCTTCGACGTTGATCAACATCGTCGGCGAGCCCCCGCGATCCGCGCGCGAGAACTGCAAAAACGTCTGCCCAAACGAGCTCAGCGCCAAACCGACAAACCCGCCGTCGCGATTAAACACCGGCAACCCCGGCCCCGCGACTTCCTGTTGAGCGATGCCGGTGCGTTGCGGCAGCGCCTGGATCAACGCCACGCGGCTCTGCAAAAAATACGGCATGAAATCCTCATCTTTGCCGCGCAGCGCGATTCCCCAGACTTCCTCGGCGAGCACTGGTTCGGTGGCGTTGCCCGCCGCGACAAATTGCGTGATGGGCACGAGCAAAGGGCGCAGCCGTTCCTCGACGCGCACGAAATGCCAGCCCGTCAAAGCATCTTGTCCGAGATAAACGCCGGCGGCACTCGCGGGATCACTGGGCCGGTAAACTTTAAATTCCTTTAATTGGGCCGGCACCACGCGCGACTCGATGGCCGCCGCCGGCAGAATGATCGTGCCCTGCGTATCGACCACGACGCCAAACACCACATTGGGTCGGCGATCGACTTCCGTCTCGGTAAAAAATTCCACCGCGACGACGCACTTAAGTCGCTCGGTCCAAAGCGCGGGTAAATCCGCCGCGCGCAACGACGCGACCACGACCCAGCAGGCGAAAAACAAACGGAAACGTTTCATGGTTTGAGAATATAGAGCGAAACGCGCCGGTCGCGCTGCGCCTCGATCAACGTCGGGGCCGGCTTCGCCTCGAAGGCCGCGTGCGCCGCCTGCATCACCGCGAGCGCGTCCACGGGCTGACGATTGATTTTAGTAATAACATCGCCGCGCGAAAGCCCCGCCACTTCGGCCGGAAAGCCCGCCTGCACGCCGATCACGATCACACCGTTGTCGCTGGAGAGTTGATTCTCGCGGGCAAAGGTCCGCGATACCCGCCGCACACTCAGGCCCCATTTTTCAAAGGCCCATTCTTCGCCGACGCGGCTTTCGAGTTTTTCCGTGGTGACGGAAACCTCGGCGGTTTGCGCGCCGCGTTTATAAGTGAGCCGCAGCTTCGCGCCAACCGGTTGGTTGGCGATGAGGTTTTGAATTGGCGGCAATTGCTCAGGGAAACGTCCGTCTACCTTGACCCCGTCGATGGCGAGCAAGATATCGCCCCCGCGCAGACCGGCACGCGCAGCGGGCGAACCGAGCGCGACGCTGTTGATCAACACGCCGGTGTTGAGCGCGAGCGCGTAGAAATTTTCGAGATCTTGCAGCGCTCCCGGCACGAGGCCGATCGTGCTGCGCGTGATCGCGCCGTCGGCTACGAGTCCGTCCACGATGCGACGCGCGATCGCCGAGGGAATGGCGAAACCGAGATTGTTCGCGCCCAAATATCCCCGGGAACTGATGCCCACGACGCGGCCATCCTCGGTCACCAGCGGGCCGCCCGAGTTGCCCGGATTGATCGCGGCATCGGTCTGGAGCCACGTGTTGAAAGCTCCGGTTTCGTAGCCGTTAACGCCGTTGGTGTCTTCGAAATAGCGGTTATTATTAGAGATGATCCCGCGCGTGACGGTGCGCGTGAGGCCGTGCGGCGTGCCCACGGCAAACACGGTCTGACCGGGGAATAATTTCGCGCTGTCGCCGAACTCCGCGATGGCGAATTTCAACCCGCGGCGCTGGGCGTCGGCGACGTCGATCCGCAACAGAGCCAAATCCGTCCAGTGATCCCAGCCCACGAGCTTGGCGCTCACGCGCTCAAGATTGGACAACGTGATGGAAAGCTCG
>CAJAFD010000437.1 GCA_903938935.1 uncultured Opitutia bacterium | reverse complement strand
GGCGTGATCCGGCGCGCGGCCATCTGGGCGCGGAGACAGAGCTCGGCGGCCTTGAAGGTGTGCGCTTGGGTCATGGCTTTCTCGGTGCGGTTTAAGCAGTCGAGAATGAGTTGGCCGAAAAATTTGAAACCGACTTTGCCGGCGACTTCGAGGTGTTGTTCGCCTTTGTCGTCGACGATGTAGACGTGGTCGCCGGTTTTGTCGCGGCCGACGTCGACGTACTTGCGGAGCTCGATGTAGCCCTTGGTGCCGAGGATGACCATGCGGCCGTCGCCCCACGTGCTCAGGCCGGTGGGGTTGAGCCAGTCGACACGGATATAGTTAGACGTGCCGTTGTTGCCGAGAAGCGAGGCTTCGCCGAAGTCTTCGAGTTCGGGTTTGTCGGGGTTGTTGAAATTGCCGACGGCGGCTTGCGTGACGGTGGCGTCGGTCGCGCCGGTGAAGGTGAGAAATTGTTCGAACTGATGGCTCCCGATATCGCAGAGGATGCCGCCGTATTTGGCTTTTTCGTAAAACCAAGCGGGGCGGGCGGCGGGGTTGCCGATGCGATGCGGCCCAAGGCCGATGACTTGGACGACGCGGCCGATGGCGCCGCCGGCGACAAGCTCGGTGGCAAACATCGCGGATTCCACATGGAGGCGTTCGCTGAAATAGACGGAGTATTTCTTTTGGGTACGCGCGACGACGGCTTTGGCAGCGTCGAGTTGATCGAGCGAAGTGAACGGCGTTTTGTCGGTGAAATAATCTTTGCCGGCTTCCATCACGCGGCAGCCGATGGGGCCGCGGTCGCAGGGAATCGCGGCGGCGGCGACGAGGTGCACGGCGCCGTCGGCGAGGATTTCGTCGAGCGAGCGGGCGACTTTGGCCTGGGGATATTTGGCGAGGAAGGCTTCGACTTTCTTGGGGTCCGGATCGTAAACCCACTTGAGCGCGGCGCCGGCTTCGAGGAGGCCGTTGCATTGGCCGTAGATGTGCCCGTGGTCGAGGTGCGCGGCGGCAAACGTGAATTCACCGGGTTTGACTACGGGACTGGGTTTGCCCTGGGGGGCGTAGGACATGCCGTCGGCTTTTTGGCTCATGGAGGGATATTTTTTAAAAAAGAAAAACGCTAAAAGGTCAGACTCGGGCGAACTAAGGCGGCGACGATTACGATGCGCGCGGCGCTTAGGTTTTGGCGGCGGCCTTGGTTTCTTGGGCGAGGGTTTTCACGGCCTCGTCGATTTGGGCGAAGGTCTTTTTCGTCATCTGATCGATGAAAAGAACCCCGTTGAGGTGGTCGGCCTCGTGCTGGATGCAGCGGGCGAGCAAGTCGTCGCAGCGGAGCACGTGTGGCACGCCGTGTTCGTCTTGAAATTTTACGGTGATGGCGACCGGACGTTTCACATCGCCGCGAATTTCTGGAAACGAAAGACACCCTTCTTCGACGACCTCGGTGGGCGTGCCCTTTTCAATCGTGATGACCGGATTGGCGATCACCATGGGCATAAATAAATCGACGGGCGGATGCGCACCGTCGAGTTCCCAGCCGTAATCGGCGTCGGATTCGCGCAGATCGACGACGCAGAGTTGCACGGCGCGGTCGACTTGCTGCGCGGCAAGACCGATGCCGCCGGCCTTGTGCATCGTCTTGACCATGTCGGCGGCAAACGTGCGGAGCGCGGCATCAAACGTGGTGACGCGCGCGCCTTTTTTGCGGAGCACGGGGTCGTTGTAATGGACAATTCGCAGGGACATTGAGCAGTTTTGGAGTTAGAGCGTGGTTTCCGTCGCGGTGGCCCGCAAATCTATACTTCAGGCGCGTCACGGGGATTTTGAGCCGGCGTTTTTGGAGGATAGCCAAACGCCCGCGAGTGCGTATGGATTTTCAGGATGAGCCGCCGGCCAAATATTTTGTGGATCGTGACGACCCAATGGCGGGCGTCGGCGTGCGGCTACGCGGGCGATCCCAACGCGCGCACGCCAGCCCTCGATGCGCTCGCGGCGCAGAGCGTGAATTACACGCAGGCGGTGACGCCGCATCCGTTTGGGCCCTTCGCGCGCGCGGCGTTGTTGACCGGCGTGCTTTCGCCGGCCAACGGCGTCGTGGATTATTTTGATGCGTTGCCGGTCTCAGCGCGGACAATCGCGCAGGATGTGGGTGCACGCGGTTACGCGACGGCGTTTTTTGGCAAATGGGGCGTCGCGTCGCGCGACCCGCAGGCGCCGTTGGTCGGAGAGGCGCATGCGCGGATGTTTGTGCCGCCGGAAGCGCGCGGGGGATTCGGATTTTGGGAAGGATTTGAAAGCGGATTTTTGCTTAACGATCCGTGGTTGCACGGTTCGCGTTTGCCGGTGCCGGAAAAGTTTTTGGGTTATCAGAGCGACGTCGTTTGCGAGCGGGCGGCGACGTGGCTGAGCGCGCAAACATCGGGAGAAAAACCGTGGTTTTCGGTCGTGAGTTTGGAAGCGCCGCATCCGCCTTATACCGCGCCGGCGGCGGGAGTGCAGGCGCGCGCGCCGGGGGAAATTATTTTACCGGCCAACGTGCCGCGCGGCGGCGAAGCAGAGGCCAAAGCGCGAGCCGAGCTCAGCGGTTATTATGCTCACATCGAGGCGACGGATCGCGCGATCGGGCGCTTGCTCGCGGCGGTGGGGCCGGAGACGACCGTGGTGTTTTCATCGGTCCACGGCGACATGCACGGGGCGCACGGATTATTTCGCAAAGGTTGGCCGCACGAAGAAAGCGTGCGCGTGCCGTTGTTGGTGCGGGTCGCGGGTGTCTCGTCGCGGCGGGACGAGGGAGCGGTCTCGCTCGTCGATGTGCCGGCGATGACGCGGGCCTGGACGGGTGGGGCAGAGTGGGCGGGGCCGCCGGCGATGGCGCGGATTTCGATGCCGAGCGTGGTGGCGTTGCCGCAGCAATGCGACCGCGTGTGGCGCGGCGTGCGGACGCCCTCGCGTAAACTGGTGCTCAAGGCGGACGGTTCACCGTGGCTCTTTTTCGATCTCGAAAATGATTCTGCGGAACTAAAAAATGTGGCCGATAATCCGGCTCATGCGGAAGAAATCGCGAGGTTGCGCGCGAGCTGTGGGTGAGGGTTCACACGCCGCCACCTAGGCGGATATGACGGTGAGATGGCTTTGGGTGCGGCGCGGTTCAAACCAAGTTGCGGGTTCAGCGGCGGCGGAAAATTCGGGGCAGACTGCGATGAGTTGCGCGCGGAGATTGTGGCGGGCGCGCGCGATACGGCTTTTCACGGTGCCGACGTTGAGGTGAAGCGCAGCCCCGATCTCCTCGTAGGATTGATTCTGGATGTTGCGCAGCGTGAGAATTTCACGGTGGCTCGGATCGAGTCGGGCCATGCACGTTTCGATGAGCGCGGAAAATTCGACGCAGGTGTTTTCCTGCGCGGGGTTGGGCGTGTCGGCCGCGATGAGTTCCGCGAAGGTCGAATTATTTTCCTCCCCGAGAGTGCAATCCAGCGAGAGCGTCGCATGACGGCGGCGACGGAAAAAATACCAGTAGCGATTGCGCGAGAGGTTGACGGCGATGCGGTGCAGCCACGTCGCAAGCGAGGAATCACCGCGGAAACGCGCGAGGCTGCGGTGCGCGCGGATAAACGTATCTTGAGTGATCTCTTCGGCGTCGGCGCGGTTGCGCAGCAGGCTGAGGGCGGCGGTGAAAATTTTTACCCGATGGCGCTCCATGATTTCAACGAACGCGGTTTGGTCGCCGGCGTGGAAACGCTGGACGAGGGCCGCGTCGTGGTGGCGCGCGGATGCGTTTGGAGCGAGGGCGGAGTGCGCGGGCGAGGATTGGTTCTGGGACTTGGGCGAGGCTGGGGCATCGGGGTGGTTCATGCCGTTGGGGTTACCTTGGCCCGTGCCAGCGAGATTTAAGATTATTATAACTATCTTATGGATATGGTTTAAAATAAATTATGCACGGATTTGTGGTGGTGCGGCCTGCGGCAGTATCGTGCAGATTGCGGGGCGAAAACATCGGGTTCATGCACCTCGCCCGACTTCTTCGTGGACTTTTTTCGAGCTAACGGGCTCTGGTTCGCACTCCGTTGGGCTTGGTGATCTGCCTGCGGGCGAGGCGCTCTTCGAGTGTGATTACGGGAATGCCTGAGATGCTTTAATGTGAAAATACTGGCGCCCGCTCACCTCATCCTCATCTGGGTTTTTCCGTTGTTTGATCTCTGTACCATTTTTCCTGATACGAGTTTTTAGATGAGAGATCGTGATTGTTAGCCTTTGAGCCCTACAAAATAAACGTGAGCCCGATCCGTTGATGAGCGCGCCCGCGTGTGCGTTTTTATGGTTCAAAATTTGAGGTGCGGTTGAATTTTCACTGCGAGCGCTGCGCGATGAGGGCGGGCAAGCCAAAAACTTTACAATTTTAGAGGAAAATTCGCTACAAACTCATTGACGGGTAAAATAGGTGGATCAATTGGTTGTGGTCGTTACGAGGGTTGACCACATCCTGTTGTGGTTAACAACGCGTCGGTAAGTTCCAGCAACTTAGGTTCGCTTTGGGCTTAAAGTCGCCGAAAACCACCGTACTTAACCTCCTCCATCTTCATTTTTTAAGTCCCTGTTTCCATGCAAAAAACCTTTCAAGTCGGCGCCAAAACCTTCGTCCTAGACGAGGCTAAGGCGGAAGCGGCCTTTGCCGCCAAGCGGGTGATCAATGGTCGCCAAACCATGTGCTTCAATCTGCTCCCCTTGAAATATCAGTGGGCCTACGACCTTTATCGCAAGATGAAGGCTAATCACTGGGAGCCCGAAGATATCCCTATGGGCAAGGACATCGAGCAATGGCGCGATGAAAAAGCCCTTTCCGAGGTCGAGCGTTGGATCATCCGTATGGGCATCGGCTATTTCTCGGCCGCCGAAGGTATCGTCGGTGACAACATCCAGCACGTCGTCCGCGAGCTCGTGACCGCCCCCGAGCTGAAACTCGTCCTCGGTCGCCACGCCCATGAGGAAAACATCCACGCCGATTCGCTCCTCTACATGATCGCTTCGCTCGGGATCAACCCGCACGAGTGCGAAGCGATGTTCGAAGATGTCCCCACGATCGTCCGTAAAAATGAGTTCGTTACGCGCGTCTCCCGCTCGCTTCGGCGTGATCTCGATATGACACAGATCGAGAACAAGAAGCTGCTCGCGAAAAACATCTTTGTCTTCGGCCAGTGCATGGAAGGCACGCAGTTTTACGGCCTCTTTGGCATGGTCCTCTCGTTGTACCGCCAGAACAAGTTCCCCGGCATCGGCCAGATGTTCCGCTACACGCTCCGCGACGAGAGCAACCACATCGAAGTCTTCCGCAATCTGTTCATGGATCTCGTCGAGGAAAACCGTGAGATCTGGACCGCTGAGTTCAAAGAAGAGCTCCGCGAGCTCATGCAGGAGGCTATCACGCTCGAGAAAGAATTTATCCGTGATTGCCTGCCCGTGAACGCCGTCGGCCTCCGCCTCGAAGATTTCCTCACTTACATCGACTACATCGCCGACCGCCGCCTCGAAGGCGTGGGCCTCGCCCTCCTCAACCCCAGCGCCAAAAATCCGCTGCCTTGGCTCGCCGAGATGATGGACATCAAAAAGGAGCAAAACTTCTTCGAGGGTCGCGTCACGGAATACCAGAAAGCT
>CAJAFD010000436.1 GCA_903938935.1 uncultured Opitutia bacterium | reverse complement strand
TCCTGCTCGCGGCGAACGCCGAGGTCGTCGTCGTGGAAGGCCTGACCAATCTCGATCAATTGCCCGAGCGTTTCACCTTCGCTGGATTCCCGCTCAACTTTCACGGCCGCGACGGTTCGCCGATCCGCGCCGTAGCCATTTTGCCATGAGAGGCCTAAAAGGAAAAATCGCGCTCGTGACCGGTGGGCTCGGCGATCTCGGTTACGCGTCCATCGTGCGGCTGGTCGAAGAAGGCTGCCGCGTGGCTTCGTTCGATCTTAAAACCGACGATGCACAAAAACTTTCCGCGCTCGGGGTTTTTCATCAAGCCGTCGACATCGCCGATGAAGCCGCGGTGAAAGTCGCGTGCGCTGCGATCTTGGAAAAAATCGGCCCTGTCACGATCCTCGTGAATTGCGCCGCGCGATTTATTTTTCGTAGCGTCGATGCGACACCCGCGGAATGGAACGACATCCTCTCGGTTAACATCATCGGCACGTCGCTCGTTACCCAGAACATCCTGCCGCAGATGAAGGCGAGCGGTGGTGGCAGCATCATTAATTTTTCGTCGGTAAGTGGCTTCGTCGGGCAGGCAAATTTTTCGACGTACAACGCCACCAAGTTTGCGCTGCGCGGCCTCACTAAGTGTTGGGCGCAGGATTTTGCGCCGCATCACATCCGGGTGAACACAATTTGCCCGGGCTACATTTACACGTCGGCCTTCACGGATTCCTGCCAGAAACTGGGCTTGGATATCGCCGAGGAAGATCGGCGCGCTTCCGCGATGCACTTGCTGGGTCGGCAAGGTCAGCCGGCGGAAGTCGGCGCGGCGGTCGCTTTTTTGGCGAGCGATGACGCGTCGTTTATGACCGGCAGCGATCTCGTCGTGGATGGCGGCTACCTCGCGCGTTGAGCGCGGGGCGGCGGCTGCGACTTAGCGATGGCTGCGCGCGAGCTCGGCGGCGGTCGCCAGCTCGTAGCTGATTTTGCCTTCGGCGATTTCGCGCAAGGCGGTGTCTTCCGCAGAAAGTTTTTCCAACGATTCGATGAGCGGACGGTTGCCGCGCTTGAGCTGTTTCACGCGCAGGGAGACGACGTTCACGAGAATATTGGGATCTTCGATCACCTTGAGGGCGTTTTGGATGTAGTCGTCTCTCATGGTAAGTTTGGGCTGGCCGCGAGCGGGTGTGGACCGGGCGCGAGGATCGCGGCGGGCCACCGTGTTCTCGGCGAGTTGCAACAGCTTAAAAAACGCCGGAGCCAAACGCGACGTTCATTCCCGAACGTACGCGTCTGATCGGGCAACCTGCTCGCGGGCCATGGCCTTGAAGCGATTAAAAGGTGCGAGTCGACTCAACCCGAAGTGCTTAATTCACGCAGATCGGCGCGCGCGGTCGCGTAACTCGTCGCAAAGGCGGCGATGCGTTCGTCGGGCTGGCGGGCGTGAACGCGGCACCATTCGCAGTACAGCGCGGGCCACCAGTTTTCGTGTTGGGTGAGGCCTTGCGCGCGGTAGGAATGCCAGTCGATGAGCACCTTCGACCAGCAGGCGTCGCCGTACTCGGTGGCTTTGCGCGGGTCGCCCATGACTTTGACGTACCAATCGCGGCCGATGCGCGCGTGCAGCACTTCATCAGCCCAATCGTAATCTTGGATGAGCGCCGAAAATGCGTCGCCCGAGGCCACCCCGACTTCCCATTCGAAACGTTTACCGGTTTTCGGCATCAGACCTTGTTCGATGAAATAGAGCACCGCGTGACGCTCCAGCGGCGTGAGCTGCGTGTTGAGCGCGAGCGACCACGTGAAGTTTACGCGTACGAATTGCCGCCAATCGATCCCAGCGCGCACGAAACCGACTTCGCCCATCATCGCGTGGCGCGCTTCGTCCCAAAGCTGGCGCGTCAGGTCGACGGTGTAGTCCCAGGGCTTGCCGGTAGTTTCGGCGATGATGCTCGCCATCATCTCGGGCACGTCGATTTCGCGCAGACGCTTGTAATACATCATGAGCGTCTTCGGCTCCGGTGGAAAGGTCTCGTCGTAGAGAAACGCTTCCGCGTGCACGCCCATGTTGTAGGAATCAGTGAAGCGCTCGTCGCGGCGCGGCGTGCCGTTGTAAACGTAGGGCTGCGCGGAGAAGTGGCGCTCGCGCGTAATGACTGCGGCGCTGGTTTCCTGCGAGGTGTGACCGTCGAGTGATCCAGCGAGATTCAGCAAACGTTCGAGTTGATGCGACCACGGCGCGAGGGCGGCGCGGCGTTCGGGCGCGAGGAGTTGCGCGAGGGCTTTTTCGCCGAAGGTGATCATTTCGCTGATCTCGATCAAGGCGAAGCGACAGAGGCGAAACGACGGATGATCGACGAGGCGATTGGTTTCGCGTTGGTGGCGTTCGAGCGCGTCGCGCAGCGCCGGTAGGGCGTGATGGTAAATCCCGAGCAGCAGCGCATCGGTTTCGGGCGCGGCGCGGATCTCGTCGAAAAAAACATCGAGCGCAGGATGGGGCACGGCGTCGAGGCCGAGCGGTGGCTCGCGCATTTCGCCGACGCGAGTGCGCCAGGCGGCGGCGTGTTCGGCGCAGTAATGCGCGTGCAGGCTGAACGCCATTTTCAGTTCGTAGATGGGCTCGGCGGTGAGGCGCTTGATGAAAATTTCGTGGAGCCGCCGCAGGGCCCAGTGGTGGCGTTTGAGTCGGGCAACGCAGTCGTCGATGGAGAGCCCGGGCTGCATGGCTTCGGCAAACGAGGCGAGGCCGGCGAGGGGTGGCAGGTCGCGGTACGAGCGGTAGGTCGTGGGGTCCATGATAGGGAAGGAACGCGGGAAATGTATCTACGAGTAGGGCTATTTGTCGCGCCCAGAAGGGAATTTACTCGAACGCGGATGGGGAAGCGCACGCATCCTGCGCGTGCGGTTACATCAAGGGCGAGTGAGTCAATCCAGCGGAAATTGATGATCTGCTGACGGGTTTGCATCAGGTTTTTTAACCGCTAGCCCTTCAAGTTTATGGCCAAGATCGGCCGGTGCGTAGAATGCATTCACACGACCTTCTTTTTGAACAACCAGTAGACTTTTTTCGGCTAGTCCGAATAAGTCATCGCGAGCGGTTTGAAATGCCACGTTGTGACTGCGTCGGTGTCCTTCGATAAGGTAGCGGGTGTTTGGTTCGCGCAAGGAGTGCGCAAGCAGGGCTTGTTGACGATGATTCAGGCCTCCAAGTCCGCGGAGCCGTTGACTGGCTGATCGTAATTCCTCTGTCCGATGTTTTACATAGGCGTGCAAGGCATCGACGGCTTCGCAAATCACCTCGATCTGATGAAGAATGAAATATGTTAGGTCGTTGTCGTCTGTTTCCGTATGTAGAAATGCTCGGGCATAGTGGGAGCGGGAGCGCAGCAGGATCTGAGAGATCGAAATGAATTCAAAAAGCTGGTATCCTTGATGAAGCATGGACCAATAAAATAGTGCACGCGCCGTGCGCCCATTTCCGTCCACAAAGGGGTGATCATAACCCAGCCAGAAGTGTAGGATGATAGCGCGGACGACCGGATGGACAAAAAAATCAGGAGTTTTTCGATTGGCGAAATCACACATCGCGGCCAGCCGATCAGGCAGTTCGATCGAGTCCGGCGGCACGTGAAAAATGGTGCCTTCCTGATCTTCAACATGAATGTCTTCGTGAGGCAGTCGGAAACGACCAGATGCGTCAGGCCGATCGAGAGTGTCTGCCGTGACAAGCGCATGGAGTTCCAACACGAGTTTTGGGGTAAGTGGCTGATAGCGAAGGGTGCGAATACGCTTCATCGTGACATAATTATTCAGGATCATGCGTTCGCTTTTATCGCGTGGCTGTCGTCCCGTCCTCAGTAGCTCCTTTGCTGCTTCGCGCGTCGTCGCAGCTCCTTCCAGTTGGCTGGAAGTGATGGATTCTTGGATAAGCGAGCTAATGATATACTGATCGCGACCACCTGGAGCCGTGACTCCATCTGGCGTATCCAATGTGAAGCCCAGTCCCCGATCAATTTCGTGCAACTGGGCCAGAATCTTATCGGGAATTCCAAATTGAAACGGGTGCTGCTTTTTGTCTAAGAGAGGTATTGAGCGCAGTTTGGGCATTCGAGCCAGTTTGATTCCTAGCCACCATTCTTCATGACTTAGACCATCGGGCGCGGGGCGATGACGGAGTTCATCCCAATGCAAATAACGATCTTGTTTCGCTAAAGCATTAATCTGCATAAGAATATGCTCCACACGTTCCTTCGGGAACCCCTGCATTTGCTTGATCCAAGGCGCAGGTTTTTGAGGGAGCTTCATTCTAATTAGAGTTATATTGGACTCAGTTTGGAGTGCAATCATTCATTCCAATTTTAATAAATTAGAATTAGAATGGAATGTGGGCACAAAAAAGGCGCGGCCGGAAAG
>CAJAFD010000435.1 GCA_903938935.1 uncultured Opitutia bacterium | reverse complement strand
CTGCCGCAACACAGATGGGCATCGGCCAGCTCGATGACTTCGACGCCGGGGATGGCGCGGAGCAGCGCGCGCGGTTCGGCGCGCACGCCCTGGGCGTTGGCGAGGTGACAGGCGTCGTGATAAGCGATGCGACGCGGCACGGGCGCGGTGGGCGGCGGCGTGCGCAAGCCGAGGCGCGTGAGGAAAACACTCACGTCCATCACGCGGTGCCGGAACGCTTCGGCGCGGGCCACGTCGGGTGTGCCGCGCAGGACGAGATGATATTCGTGGAGCGCGGAGCCGCAACCGGCGGCGTTGGTGAGGATCGCGTCGACGTCGGCCGGGAACGCATCGAGGTTTTTACGGGCAAAAGCTTGAGCCGCGGCGAGGTCGCCCGTGTGCCACGCGAGGCCGCCGCAACAGCCTTGGGCGGAGGGGATGACGACTTCGACTCCTTGTTGCGCGAGCACGGCGAGGGTCGCGGTGTTGATATCGGGCGCGAGGACTTGTTGGGCGCAGCCGGTGAGGAGCGCGACGCGTGCGCGGCGTTCGCCGATCGCCGGCGTGATGTGCGCCCAAGCTGCGGCGGGCGGCAGGTGCGCGGGCACGAGGTCGATCATTGGGCGCAACGCCGTGGGCACGAGCGGACGCACGAGTTTGCCGAGGCGACCCGCGGCGGCGGCGAGGCGGAAACGGCGCGGAAATGGGATCGTCTGCGCGGCCAGAAAGCGGCGGAGCTTTTCGGCGAACGTGCGTTTGAACTTTGTCTGGGCGACGGCGCGGAACGGGCTGATGAGGTCGCGGTAAGGCACGCCGCTGGGGCAGGCGGGTTCGCAGGCGAGGCAACCGAGGCAACGATCCACGTGCGGTTGCGCGGCGGCCCAAGGGAGTTTCTCCTCGAGGACCTGTTTCATGAGGACGATGCGACCGCGCGGGCTGTCCATTTCTTGGCCGAGCTCGGAATACGTCGGGCAGGCGGCGAGGCAGAAACCGCAATGCACGCAGGCTTCGACGGCGTGGGCCATCGTGCCGGTGAGCGGGCCGTGCTTATCTTTGGCGATGGTGTGGAGCATCAGGCAGCGAGGGACGGAAAACGGTTTTGGGGATCGAGGGCAGTTTTAACGGCCGCGGCGATCACGGGCGAGGCAGGGGCGTCGAGCCAAAGCGGGCCGGGGCCGCGGAGTGTGAGCGCGGGCAAACCGAGGCTGGCGATGGGCGCGGGCAGTGAGACGAGCGCGGCGTTGCCGCCGGCGGTGACGTGGAGCCGACCGGCGTGGGTGCGCACGGTGGCGGCGAGCGCGGGCAGTTGCGCCGGCGTGAGCGCGAGTTTGAGCAACGGGCCGTCGGCGAAGGTCCAACGCAGTTCGCGCAGATCGGCCCACAGCGCATCGGCGGTCGCCGCGGCAAGGATTTCTCCGGGGAAACGCGTTAAAATTTCCGCGGCGAGCAACGGCAGCGCGGCAGCGGGGCCAGCGAGCCGGAGCGCGATGGCGTCGGTGCTGGGCAGCAGATCCAGCGCGTCGATTTCCCAACGCGCGCCCGCCGCGGCGGTGAGAATTTGGGTCGCGGCGTTGGCATCGGCGACGGGCAAGCGCAGCGTGAGCGTCGCGGCCGGACGCGGGAAAACCTTAAACGTGAGTTCGCCGAAGACGCCGAAGCGGCCGAGGCTGCCGACGAAAAATTTGGGGACGTCGAAGCCGGCGGCGTTTTTCACGACCTTGCCGCCGAGGCGCACGAGCCGACCTGTGCCGTCGACGAAACGCACGCCGAGGATGAAATCGCGCAGTCCGCCAAAACGAAAACGCCCGGGGCCGCTCAGGCCCACCGCGAGCGTGCCGCCGAGAGTGGCGCCGGCGTCGAGTAAGTACGGATCGAAAGGCAAGTATTGGCCGCGAGCGGCGAGAGTGGCGGCGATCTCGCGCAGCGGCGTGCCGGCGAGGGCGGTGAAAGTAAATTCGTCGGGTTGGTATTCGGTGATCCCGCTAAGACCGAGCGTGGAGATGAGCGTGACGTCGGGCGCGACGGCGGAGAGACGGGGCTTGGTGCGCGCGCCGATGGCGAGGACGCGCGGGGCCGAGCGAACGGCGGCCGCGAGCTCGGCGAGGGTGGTGGGCGTGAGCGGGGCGTTCATTCGCGGGAGATGAGGCCGGCTTTTTCGAGCGGATGGAGGCCGTGTTGCGCGAGCGCGGGGGCGGTGCCGTCGGGAAACATTTTTCCCGGATTGGCGAGGCCGAGCGGATCAAAGGCGGCGCGCAGGCGGTGCAGGCAATCGAGTTCGTCGGCGTTGAACATCGTGGCGAGGTAATCGCGTTTCTCGAGGCCGACGCCGTGTTCGCCGGTGATGGAGCCGCCCATCTCGACGCACATGTGGAGGATTTTTCCGGCGAGGATTTCGGCGCGCTCGAGGGCGCCGGGCTCGGTGCCGTTGTAGAGAATGAGCGGATGGAGGTTGCCGTCGCCGGCGTGGAAAACATTGGCGCAGCGGATGCCAGCGGCGCGGGACATCTCAGCGATGCGGCGCAGGGCTTCGCCGAGACGGCGGCGGGGCACGACGCCGTCTTGCACGATGAAATCGGGCGAGAGCCGACCGACGGCGCTGAAGGCGCTCTTGCGGCCTTTCCAGATGGCGGCGCGTTCGGTGGCATCGCGGGCGGGGCGCGCTTCGACGGGGCCGCTGGCGGCGATGAGCGCGTCGAGTTGTGGACGTTGTGCGGCGACGACTTCGCGCGGGCCTTCGAGCTCGACGATGAGAACGGCTTCGCAGCCCGGCGGATATTCGGCGTGGACGGCGGCGCTGGCGGCTTCGAGCGCGAGCGCGTCCATGATCTCGATGGCGCCGGGGAGTAGGCCGCTGGCGATGATGGCGGAGACGGCGTCACCGGCTTGTTCGAGCGTGCGGTAGCCGGCGAGGACCGTGTGAAACACTTCGGCGCGCGGTAACAGTTGTAACGTGATCTCGAGCGCGATGCCGAAAAGACCTTCGTTGCCGACGAATAAGCCGCACCAATCGGGTCCGAGTTGTTCGCGACTGGCGCCGCCGAATTCGACGACTTCGCCGGTGGCGAGGACGGCTTTGAGGCCGAGGACGTGGTTGGACGTCATGCCGTATTTCAGGCAATGCGCGCCGCCGGAATTGAAGGCGACGTTGCCGCCGATGGTGCAGATGGACTGGCTCGACGGATCGGGCGCGTAGTGGAGACCGTAGGACGCGACGGCGAGGGTCACGGCGGTGTTGATCACGCCCGGCTCGACGACGGCGAGGCGTTGGGCGGCGTCCACGCGGAGGATGCGGTTGAGGCGGTTGAGTGTGATGACGAGACCGCCGGCAACGGGCGTGGAACCACCGGAAAGACTCGTGCCGCTGCCGCGGGCGACGAAGGGGATTTTTTCGGCGTGGCAGAGACGGACGAGCGCGATGACCTCGGCTTGGGTTTCTGGGACGGCGACGGCGAGCGGCGCGGTGCGGAAAGCAGTGAGGCCGTCGCTCTCGTAAGCGGCGAGTTGCGCGGGGCCGGCGAGCACGCGCGCGGGCGGCAAAATCTCGCCGAGGCGCCGCAGGAAGCGCGTGGGATCGGCGGCGGAAGTAACGGTTGAACTCACGGGAAGATGCGCGGGTGGGTCGGGTTTAGCGGCGGGCGGGGCCGGTGGAACCGCGGATGATGAGTTGCGGCTCGATCGTGCGCACCCAGGGCTTTCGGCGGAGCGGTTGGTTGAGTTGGCTCAAGATAAGTTCGGCGGCGGTTTCGGCGGTGATGGCGACTTGTTGATCCACGCTGGTGAGGCCGGGCGTGGTCATGGCGCAGATGTCTTGGTTGTTGAAGCCGGTGACGGAAACATCTTGGGGGACGCGCAGGCCGGCGGCTTGGAAACCGTGGAGCGCGCCGACCCCGATCTCGTCGTTGCGGGCGATGTAGGCGGTGGGGTGTTTTTTTTCCGCTGCGAAGATTAAAGCAAGGGCGCGGCCGTATTCGAAATCACTGGTGCGGACGTGGAGGTGATCGCGGGAATGCGTGCAGATATCGAAGTCGAGTTGGTGGCGCGCGAGCGCGGCGTGCACGCCCTGCAGACGCTCTTGCACGGTGCGCGCGGTGCCGCCGAGCGCGAGCAACCCGAAGTTCTTGTGGCCGAGGCTGACGAGGTGATCGATCACGGCGACCATGCCCGAGGCGCGGTCGAGCGAGACGGTGTTGGCGCCTTCGATGCCGGCGTGGTCGATGATGAGATGCGGGGTGCCGTGGGCGTTGAGTTCGGTGAGGCGTTGGGCGATTTCTTCGGGGATGAAATGTCCGATGAACACCACGGCATCAACGCGCATGGAGAGAAAATGACGGACGACGCGGCGGCTCTCGCCGGGGTCGAGGACTTCGATGAGCGAGGCGTAATTGCGTTCGCGCAGGAGGCGCTGGAGGGCGGCGAGTTTGCGCACGGCGGGCGGCGTCAACAAATCCTCCATGCAGATGCCGATGGTGGCGGTGCGTTTGCCTTTGAGGTGCAGCGCGTAGGCGTTGGGCGTGAAGCCGGTGGCTTCCATCGCAGCTTGGACGCGCTCGATGGTTTTAGCTTTGAGGCCGGGTTGGCCGTTGAGCACGCGGGAAACGGTCGTGCGCGCGAGGCCGACGTGGCGGGCAAAATCCGCCGTGGAACGGATCTGCGGGAGCGGGGAGGAGGGGGGCGCTTTGCTCACGGTGGAATCGAGCCGAAAGATTTCCGGCCGTGCGCGGCGGTGTCAATGGCCGGTCTGAAACCGGCTCAGCTTAGGATGATTTTCCGTCCCTCCGAAGTTAAGCGATATTTACTTTCTCGAGTCGGGGTGCGAGCACGTGGATTACACCCAGCGCCAGCAGATATGCGACCGAAGCGAAAATAAACAAAGGCCAGTAGCCAAATGCGGCGATGATGCTACCCGCAAAGTAGGCGAGCAGAGCGCCACCGAGGGCGCCCATCATACCACCGAATCCGGTCACACTGCCGACCGCCCGACGGGGAAACATATCGGATACGGTCGTGAATAAATTAGCACTCCAGCCTTGGTGCGCGGCGGTGGCCAAAGAGATCAGGGCGATCGCCAGCACGATGCTCGAGGTCTGCGAGGCGATAAATATCGGCACGACGCAGAGCGCGCAGATCAACATCGTGATTTTCCGAGCGCGGTTAACTGACCAACCAAGGCCGATGAAACGCGTGGCCAGCCAACCAAAGAAAATACTTCCGCCATCGGACACCAAGTAGATGATGATAAAGGGCACGCCGACCGTTTTGAGATCCAGCTTGGTTTCCAGCGCAGCGTTATCGTTGAAGAAACTTGGCAGCCAGGTCAGGTAAAACCACCAGACTGCGTCGGTTAAAAATTTACCCAAGGCAAAGGCCCAGAGCGCGGGGTAGGGTAAAAGTTGCCGCCATTTTACGGGCTGGTTGTTCTCACTTTCCACTTCGCCATCCGAGCGGATATGGGCGAGCTCTGCGGCTCCGAGTTTGGGGTGTTCCTCGGGCCGCCGATAGATCGCCAGCCATAATACCAGCACGATAAAACCTAAGGCTCCCGTTACAATGAAACTCGTGCGCCAACCATATTGGGCGATGATCCATGGAACCGCGATCGCTGTGATGATGATACCGACGTTGGCTCCAGCGTTAAATAATCCCGTGGCGAAACTACGCTCCTTGCGCGGGAACCACTCGGCGACCGTTTTGATGGCCGACGGAAAGTTTCCCGCCTCGCCGATGCCGAGCAGAAATCTCGACCAAGACATCCCGCCGACGGTATTCACAAATCCATGTCCGATACCCGCTAAACTCCACAGGCCGATGCTCACGCCATAGCCCCGGCGCGTGCCGATACGATCGATCATCCAGCCCGCCAGTAGAAAACCCAATGCGTAAGCTAATTTAAAAGCGGCGTCCACCTTGCCCATCATCTCTTTATAATGCGCCATATCGCTTGGGCTCAGGGGGGCATCAGCCGGCAGACCTAACATCTGATTCCGAAAAGCTCCGTCGAGCATGGTAAATGATAGCACGTTGCGATCGATGTAATTGACCGTGGTCGCGGCGAAAAGGATCGCACAAATCAGCCAACGATAGCGCCCGATCACGGGAGTCGCGTTTTGAGGTAGGGGTAATGCCATAGGGTTTAAACCTAACCCAGCCTTCGCGCAAAGTCATGTGAAAAATGCGGACACGTGTCCCTTGAATCTTGACTTTTTTCTCCCTGCTTTGTGGGCTTCTACCTCGCGACACATTTTCAAGTCCTCGCTTCAGCACGCCCCCTCATTCCTGTGCTTTGGCGCGGACCCAAAATGCCGCACCTTCAGTTCTTTTTTACGATAATTTAGACCAAGAAAACCGATGCACTGAGGCCGCTAAGCCGCAGGACATTTGTAATGTGTTAGAACGAATATATAACCCGACATGAAACCCACCCAAACCCTCCGCACCCTCCTGCGCCTGACCACCCTGCTGGCAGGTTTATTCCTCTTTGCTGGCCACGCGGCCGCTCAGAGCGCCGCCACCGGCACCATCGAAGGCCGTGTCCTTAACACCGACAACGGCAAATACCTCAACAACGTCCGCGTCACCGTCGAGGGCACTGCGCTTGAAACGTTCACGGATTCGACGGGTCTTTTCCGCTTGAGCAACGTTCCCGCTGGAGCCGCCAAAGTGAACGCTTTCTATACCGGTCTCTCGAATCAATCGATCACCGTCGCCGTCTCCGCGGGTGCCGCGGTGAACCTCGATATCAATCTTTCCACCAAGTCCTCCACTGCGAGTAAAGACGGTGACGTGCTCAAGCTCGACGCTTTCAAGGTCGCCGCCGCCGTCGAAATGGATGCCGCCTCCATCGCGATTAACGAACAACGTTTCTCGCCCACGATCAAAAACGTCGTCTCCACCGACGCCTTTGGCGACATCACCGAGGGTAATCTCGGTGACTTCGTGAAATTCCTCCCCGGCGTCACGATCGACTACGTCTCGCCCGACGCGCGTACGATTTCCGTGCGCGGCGTGCCCGCCAATTACACCCCGGTCACGCTCAACGGCAACCGTATCGCCAGCGCCAACTCCTCCAACGCCGGCCGCACCTTTGAGCTCGAACAGATCTCGATTAACAACGCTGGCCGCATCGAAGTCCTCAAGTCCCGCTCGCCCGAGACCGCAGCCGACGCTCTCGGCGGTGCGATCAACCTCGTGCCCCGCAGTTCCTTCGACCAAGCGAAGCCCTCCTTCAGCTACCGCGCCTTCGTCAGCGTCAACGGCGATGAAAAAGATTTCAATAAAAGCCGCGGCCCCACCAACGAAGGCTCCCGTAAAATCAAACCCGGCTTCGATTTCGTCTACATCAATCCCGTTTCGAAAAACTTCGGCTACACCTTGGCCGTGCTCGAATCCAACATCTACTACCCTCAACACCGCACCAACCCCAACTGGGCGCCCAACGCCACCCAAGCCTACGGCTCGGTTGCCAGTCCCACCAACCCCTACCTGCGGAGCTATCAGGTTCAAGACGGCCCGAAGAACAACGCCCGCAAATCTATCAGCGGCACCGTAGACCTCCGCCTGAATAAAACCGACACCCTCTCCGTCGGCGCGCAATGGAATTACTACAACGCCTCCTTCAGCAATCGCCCTGTCACCTACGACGTCGGCACCACGGCGCCCCTCTCGTTCAGCCCGGACTTCGTCAACGGCGCGCTCGGCCGCGGCTCAGTTTCTCTCGGCGGCACGTCTTTCCGTCGCAAATTCGGCTACACCTACGCCACCGACGCGACCTATAAACACAACGGCCCCATCTGGAAAATCGATGCCGGTCTCGCCTTCTCCCATGCGACGAATCACTACCACGACGGGCAAGATTCCCACTTTAACGGCGTCACTCTCACGCTTCGTGGGACGCCCAGTTCACCTGCTGCTTCTAGCCCCACGGTTAACTTCGCCGGCATCGCCGCAGGCAGTTATTTGATGCCGACCTCGATCAACGTCCTCGACACCGCCGGCGTGAACAAAATCGACCTCTCCAACGCGTCGAACTACAACATCTCCAGCGTAAATTTCAATCCCGCCGACTCGGCCGACGTCTTCAAGACCGCTCGCATCAACGCCAAGCGCGACCTCGGACTCTCGTTCCCCGTCACCTTCAAGACCGGCCTCAACCTCCAGGAAGAAACTCGCGACATCCGCCTCGATAACCGCGGCAACTGGAATTTCGTCGGGCCCGATGGCGTCGCCAACACCGCCGACGACAACGCCGGCCTCTACAAACTCAGCGACCCGCAATATTCCTCCGGCCCCTTCCTCTTCGGCACACCGCAAGTCCCGTATCCCGATCCCTACAGCGCCTTCACGCTCTGGAAGCAACATCCCGAATATTTCGCTCTCGCCAACGCCGCCAATCCCACGATCAACAGCGCGAACAACTCCAGATACTTCCGCGAAGTCATCACCGCCGCTTATATGATGTTTGACGCGCGCATGTTCGCCAACCGCCTCCGCATGTCGGGCGGCGTCCGCTTCGAACGCACCCAAGATAAAGGCTACGGCGTCCTCAACAACCCACGCGCGGGCTACATCACCAACGCTGCTGGCCAACAGGTCTTAAACCCCGACCTCGCCGCTCGCGCTAAGGCCCAATACAAAGACCGCGGCGACATCCGTTCCAAATCTTACGACGGCTACTACCCGAGCTTCGACACCTCCTACAACGTCACCCACAACATCGTCGCCCGCGCGGCCTACGCTCGCTCCATCGGCCGGCCTGATTTGGGTAATATCATCACAAGCACCACGCTGCCCGACACGAGCTTGGTCACCGCTACCTACGCCATCACCACGGTAAACGCCTCGCTCAAGCCCACGCAGACCAACGCCTACGACGTCTCCCTCGAATACTACTTCGCGAAGACCGGCGTGTTCTCCGTCGGCGCCTTCCGCAAAGACTTCCGTGACTTCGTCGGCGGCAGCGTTCCGAAAACCGCCACGCTCGCGCTGCTCGAATCCCTCGGTATCCCCGATGCGGCCAACTTGCTCGCCTCCGCCGCGGCTACGAACCCATCCGCGACCGTGACCGTCGCCACCCGCTCGAACGTCGGCTCCGCTCGCGTCACCGGTCTCGAGTTTAACTACTCGCAAGTCCTCGACGTCGATGCCTTCCCCAAGTGGACGAAGGATTTCACGGTCTACGCTAACGGCCAGCAGATGCACCTCGAAGGCTCGACCCTCGCCGACTTCAGTAACTTCATTCCCGCCAGCGGCAGCTGGGGCGTGAAATACAACAAGAATAAATTCGGCGCCCAGGTGAATTGGAACTACCGCGGACGCCAACGTCTCGCTCAGCAAAACATCACCTACAACGGTCTCGCTCGCACCGACGAGGGCTTCTTCGAATACTTCAAGCCCCGCATCTATACCGACATTAATTTCAACTATCGCTTCACGAACCTCATCGGCGTGTTCGTCAATGCGCGTAATTTGACCAATGTCGCCCAAGACGCGCAGCGTTACGGTCCGGTCTCTCCGAGCTGGAGCCGCACCTATCGCCGCGAAGAATTCGGCGTGCAATACACCATCGGCGTAAAGGGCACGTTCTAAACCCTCGTTCCACTTGTGATCCACTCAGCCGCGCGGAATCCACCGCGCGGCTTTTTTCTGCCCACCTCGGCCGTTATCGGTTTCAATAAAAATCCCTGCCGCCCCATGCCCCGCTTTCTTCCCACCGTCATTTTCTTGGCTGTCGGCCTCGCGACGGTCGCGCGCGCCAGCTTTACCGCCACGCATTTTTTCCCCGCCAATGGCGCAACGTCGGTTAACCCCGACACCCCGCTGCGTCTCACATTTTCCGCCGCACCCGTCCTCGGCGCCGCTGGCCAATTCCGCATCCACGACGCCGCCACGCACGCCATCGTCGCCACGCTCGACGTCGCCGCGCCCGTCGCCACCAAGACCATCGGCGGGCTCGATCACTACAACTATCACACCGTCCTCATCACCGAGCGTGAAGTCACCTTGTTCCCGCCGCCGGGCGCGCTCGCCTACGGCCACCGCTACTACGTCACCGCCGATGCTGGTGCGCTAAAAACTTCGACGGAAACGTTTGCCGCTCTCGATTCGCCTAGCGCGTGGTGCTTCACGACCAAGTCCGTCCCGCCCAGCGCGGGCGTCTCGCGTCTGGTCGTCGCGGCTGACGGCGCGGGAGATTTTTCTACCGTGCAGGCCGCCCTCGATTACATTCCCCCGGGCAACATCGCCCCCGTCACGGTTTTTGTCCGCAAAGGCACCTATCGTGAGATCATCTTTTTTACCGACAAACACGGTGTCACGATTCTCGGCGAAGACCGCCGCGCGACGATCCTCGCGTATCCCAACAACGCCAAATTCAACGGCTCCGGTGGCAATCCCTTCGCTGGTCGCTCGCCCAATCCTAGCGCCGAAGCCCCAAAGCGTGGCGGCAATATTTATCGACGCGGGATGTTCCTCGCGCACCGCGTGAACGATTTCACCTTGGCCAACCTCACGCTCCACAACACCACGCCGCAGGGCGGCACGCAGGCCGAGGCTCTCATCGTCAACGGCACCACGACGGCGCGCACCATCATCAAGGACGTCAATTTCTACAGCTTCCAAGATACGATCCAGATTAACGGTCAGGCTTACCTCTCTGATTGTTTCATCGAGGGTGACGTCGATTTCATGTGGGGCACCGGCCCGTCGTTTTTCGAAAACTGCACCGCACGCTCGCTGCGCAGCGGCGCGTATTTCACGCAGATTCGCAACCCCGCCACGAATCACGGATTTGTTTTTGTGCGTTGTTCGTTTGAGGGCGCACCCGGCGTCACGGATAATTTTCTCTCGCGGATCGAGCCGCATCGTTTCCCGCACAGCGAGGTTGTCCTCGTCGATTGCGTGCTCGGCTCCGCCGTTGGCGCCGTGGGCTGGCAACTGCAACCCGCGCCCGCCGGTACGCCGCCCGGCGCCACCGCCGATCTGCAATTCTGGGAGCACAACAGCCGCACCCTG
>CAJAFD010000434.1 GCA_903938935.1 uncultured Opitutia bacterium | reverse complement strand
CGCTGTCGCCAACACCGCGGAGCCTTGCACAAATTCACGTCGGTTCATGGCTCCACCGAAACCTACGACGCCCGCCGAGGCAATCCGACTTATTGATCGCTACGTTTGTAAAAAATCCGCCATGGCCCGGATCGCCGCCGCTTCGCGCTCGGCCCAATCCCCGCGCAATTCCACGCATCTGACGCCGCGCGTGCTCAACGCCTCGCGCCATACGCGCCGACACATCGCGCGCCCCGCCTCGTCGGGAAAACAGCGCTGCGGATCGGGCGTCCACGCCGCATCCGTATCGCAGAATAAAAACAACCCGCCCAGGCGCACGCGCACCTCGGCTTCCTCGCGGACCCACGCCGGACATTTTTCGGGAAACAACACGTCGTTCCACAACACGCACGTGAGCAAATCGGTGTCGCACACGACCGCCCGTTGCGCCGCGGCGGCCGCCCGGTCTTCGTTGGCGATTTGCCCGAGCGCGATGGTCCCGAGATCCTCCGCGACAATCTCGCCGCCACGCATGTCCCAAAACTCCCGCACAAATTCCTCCGCCCAAGGTTCGCCGAGATGCTCCGCCAAGCGCCGCGCGAGCGTCGTCTTGCCCGTGGACTCCGGGCCAAACACCACGATGCGCCGCACCGCGTTCATGGCTGCACCCTCGCCGCGCGCAGCCACGCCCGCCAGCCCAAGACCGCGAGCCCGAGGTACACCGCGTAAAGAAACGCCGTGAACGCCAACTCCGCTTTCCAATACGCAGCCACGGCCACGAGATTGACGCCGATCCACAGCGGCCAGTTTTCCAATTTCTTCCGCGCTTGCAGCACCTGCGCCGCCACGCTGAACGCCGCGATGCCCGCATCCCGCCACGGCATCACCGCATCTGTCCAACGCCGCAACGCCAGCGCCCAGATCGCCGTCGCCAACACCGCACCCGCGAGCGTCAACGCCAGCCCGCGCGTCGTCAGCCGCGACACCGGCAACTCCGGCCCCGCCGTCGTTCCCCAATGCCACCATCCCCAGGCCAGCACGGCGAAAAAGAAAATCTGCAACGTCGCATCCGCGTAAAATTTCGCCTGAAAAAACAACACGCCCTGCACGCCGACCGACAAAAGCCCGACCGGAAACGCCCACAACGTGCGCCGAATCATCAAGCCCACGCCGAGAATCCCGAGCGCGAGATTGAGTTGATCCAGCCACGCCGAACCCGTGAAGCCGGCCCAGATCGTTTTAAAAATTTCAGCCATGCGCCGCGATGTTCAAACCGTCCACGCCGTCGGGGCAACCGTGCGCTGCGTTCACTTTTTATCCGCGACCTTCGCTTCCATCGCCTCCCGCGTGATCGTGTAACGCGCCGCACACCGCGGACACCGGATTTCGATTTTCTCGTGCTCGCCAAACAATTCTACGGGATCGGCGCGCATGACCGGCGCCAGAACTTCCAGCATCCGCGCTTGGTTACACCCGCAGAACCAGCGCACGAGCCGCGTCTCCAGCAGGTTGATGGTTTCCGTCGTCTCAAGCGCCTTTACTTGCTCGACCGTGAGCGCGGCCAACCACGCCTTGTCGCAGTCGGGATGCTCGATCACGACCGCAAATTCCTCTTCGCCGAGCTGGAAGAACCGCGCGATGCGTTGCTCGCTCTGATCGTAGAATTTTTCCAACGCCACGAGCGGATCCGAACCCGTGAAATTAATCGTACTACGCCGCGTCGGCTCGCGGCCGCGCACGACATCGGCATAAAAAATGTTTTCCGGAAATTCCCGCACGTTCTCCGCAAACACGCGACCGGCGACGCCGCCCGTCTCGTTGTCACCCGTGAGAAAAAGATTCACGCGCGGGTCTTGGAAATTGATCGTCCACGCCGTCATCTCGTTCCACGGCCGTGACACCGTGTGCAAGACGAAGGCCGCAAGCGCGCGCTTAAAAAGCGCATCGTGTTCCGGTGCCGGCTTCAGCCCGTTTTCGGAAAGGTGGAGATAATAATCCACATAAAGCTCGCCTAGATCGACGCGCGCATAGAGCGCGTTGCGACTGCGCACGTAATGCGTGCGCACCTGAAAACCGGGAACAACCGGAGGAATCGAAGGAGATTCTGCCATAACCTCAGCCTCCGCCCAATCGCGCGGTAAGTCCAGCCCGTCGACTCACAACTCCGTCGCCGTCACGCGCAACTCGCGGGCCTGCTCCGCCCGTTTCCGCGCTTTCTCCACGCCGAGGGCTTCGAGCCCGAGCGTATTGGCCACCGCCAAGACCGTACCGACCCCGCAAAACGGATCGAGCACCACGCGCGCGCCGACCTGATCCCGCGCAAACCGCACGGCGTGAGCCGCCGCTCGCACGCCCATCGCCCGCACCCATTTTTGTTCACCCGCATCCGTGATCACATCGGGAATTGTTAGCACGTCGGGGCAAATCATCGCCCGCGAAACAGCGATCAGATGCGTGAATCCAGGGCGTCCCGTCGTGAGCATGCCCGGCGGGCGCCGGCACACGATTTTGTGGAATAGCACGTGGGCGCCGGCGTCTTCCGCGGCGCGCACCACCATCGCACCTTTGTCGATCCAGCGGCCTTCATATTTAATATCCGACTGGAAAAAGATCGCTGCACTCGCATCGGGCACGGCGTCCACGACCAACCGCACCGCGCCGAGAAACCAATCGCGCCACACGGGCAACGTGACTCCCAATTCGGAAACATCGGGCAACGACGTAACCGCGCACGCGCCCTCGATGCGTCCGCGCTCCCGCAGCCAGGAAATCGCATCGGCGCACACGACTTCACGCTGCGGGGCGGTGACGACTTTGGGTTGATCTTGGCTCATCCGGCGCAGCGCACCACGTCCCCGGCGTGAGCACACGCCCGGTCCAGCTCCACCGAGCGCGGCGCATCGTTTCCTACTTCATGACCTTCCTCTGGGTTAATATAAACGAAACGCCGCCTGCGTCTCGGCTTCGGCGATTGCCAAGCCGTGAAATACTCCGGACGCTAAACCTTCATGGCTCAAACTCCGGTCTCATCCGTAGCGGTAGAAGAGAAGTTTTCTCTGCCGCTATTTCTATTAACCGTCACCGTCTCCTTGGCGGCGTTGATCGGTCTCGTCTGGCTCGTGGCACCCGCGGCCATCTGGCAGGCGCAGATCGCGTTTCGCGTTGGGCCGTTCATCGTGTGCTTCCTCGCGGTGCATCTGCTGACGTGTTGTTTCGAATATTTTTTCCACCGCTACGTGTTACATAAGCCCGTCGTCGGCTTCTTAAGCCGCTTCTACAAACAACACACGCTCCACCATAATCTCACGCGCATCGGTCGCCGCCGCACGCCCGGGGGCCGCGACGTGCCTTTTATTGAAAACATTTACCCGGTGACGACGCCCGAACAAGGCGAGGCGTCTTTCTTTCCTTGGTACACGCTCTTCGCCTTTGCCGCCGCGATGTTTCCCGCCTTCGGCTTGATGCAATGGCTGATGCCGACGTGGCCCTGGTTCTTCGGTGGGTTCGGCGCACTGGCTTTCGCTTTGGCGCTCTACGAAATTTTCCACGCCATCGAACATTGGTCTTTCGAGCGTTGGGCCCCACTTATCGAAAGCAAAAATTTCGGTTGGTTCTGGCGCAAAGTTTACAGCTTTCACCTGCGTCATCACGCCGTGATCGATTGCAACGAAGGCATCTCCGGCTTTTTCACGCTGCCCGTGTTTGACTGGGTTTTCGGTACTTTTATTTTACCCAAGACTCTTTTCACCGACGGCACCGAATGGCAGGCCGGCGAGTTCAAGAGCCCGCGCCCCTATGCATTCATCCGCTGGTGTGATGCGCG
>CAJAFD010000433.1 GCA_903938935.1 uncultured Opitutia bacterium | reverse complement strand
CCCGCAATCTCACCGCCACCCTCGGCGTCGCCTTCCACGACGAACTCCACGACGCCCCCGAACCCGCCGGCCCCTACGGCCAAGTCGGCTGGACCAAGGACAACCAATCACTTCTCCTCTACGATCGCTACGACGTCTGGCAGATCTTCACCGACGCCCGCCCCGCGAAAAATCTCACCGCCGCCTCCGGCCGCGCCACGCGCACCTCGCTCCGCGTCCAACGCATCGAGCCCATCGACGAAGAAAACGACGACCGCGGTCTCGACCCCGCCAAACCCCTCACCCTGCGCGGCGAAGATGAAGCCACCCGCGCCACCGGCTTTCTCCAAACGCGCTTCGACGCCGCGCCCGGCACCGCCCCGCGCCGCTTGCTCTGGGGCGATAAAAATTACCGCTACGTCGCCCGCGCCAAAGACGCCGACGTCCTCCTCGTTTCCGCCTCTCGCTTCGACGAGTTCCCCGATTACCAGACCACCGATGCCCGTTTCACCACGCCCGCCAAAGTCACCGCCGGCGGCGCGCAACTCGCGCCCTTCGCTTGGGGCCGCGCCGAAATCGTCCCGTTCCGCAACGCCGATGGTGTACCCCTCAGCGCCGCGCTCTACGTGCCGCCCGGTTTCGATCGCACGAAAAAATATCCGCTCATGGTCTACATCTACGAGCGCCTCTCGCAGGACGTGCACGCGTTCAAGCCGCCGATGCCCAGCCACAATATCAACTTCCCCCTCTACGCCAGTAACGGCTACCTCATCCTCACGCCCGACATCGTTTACACCGAGGGCCAGCCCGGTCAGAGCGCGTTGCGAAGCGTGCTCCCCGCCATCGAGAGCCTCGTGCGCCAAGGCTTCGTCGATGAAAACGCCATCGGCATCTCCGGCCATTCTTGGGGCGGCTATCAAATCGCCTACATGGTCACGCAGACGACGCGTTTCCGCGCCGCCGAATCCGGCGCTCCCGTCGGCAACATGACCAGCGCCTACTCCGGCATCCGCTGGGGCTCCGGCCTGCCGCGCCAGTTTCAATATGAGAAAACCCAGAGCCGCCTCGGCCGCCCGCTCGCCGAAGCCCCGCAGCTCTACTTGGAAAACTCCCCGGTCTTCCACGTCCAACGCATCCAGACGCCGCTGCTGATTCTCCACAACGACGCCGACGACGCTGTGCCATGGTATCAAGGCATCGAGCTGTTTCTTGCGCTGCGTCGCTATAACAAACCCGCTTGGCTGTGGAACTACAACGGCGAGTTCCACCACCTCCGCCGCCGCGCCGATGCGAAAGATTTCGCCCGCCGCGCCTGGCAATTTTTTGACCACTACCTGCGCGGGGCACCCGCTCCCGAGTGGATGGAAAAAGGCGTTTCCTACATCGACCGCGACGAAGAAAAACTCCGCTTCAACCCCGCAAAATAGGCGCAGATATTTCCTGAAATAAGATCTTCACCAAGCAGGTCGACTCGCACGGACAATCTCAAGGATTCGACCAGAGAATTTAGGCCCGCACGATGAACCTTCGATAAAATTTTCCCCGATCACTATATTTCTTCGGTCCGAGGGATGCGTTGCGAAACTTCCCTCCAAGACGACAACGTCATCAAGCATGACTTTGACTTTTTGTCGCCATGGACCCACATCCGCGGTCGTTGGATAAAGCGATCCCATACTGAGTCGCAATCGGTGGGGTTTTGATATATCAATCGCAATAACATCACCCACTATTCCACCAACACCCCAATGATCAAACCCAAAGACTACTCTATCATCTTCTAAATATCTGATATATAAAAAATCACCGGCGCCAGGAACGCCGCTCACAACCAATGGCTCGGCTGCACCTTTACGTGCTGAAGAAAATTTAACAAGCATCTCAACAGATCCATAATTTCTCAACAACTCCCCCTTCGGCAACGAAGTATAATCAAATCCGTTT
>CAJAFD010000432.1 GCA_903938935.1 uncultured Opitutia bacterium | reverse complement strand
TCCCAGGCCAACATGACCATCGCCGGATCGGCTAAGGATGAGTTTGCCGCGCGGCTCGGGCCGGTGACCGGCGGTTTCTGCAAGCGTTTCGTCACGATCGCGTGGTGCTACTGCGGGCTGATCGCCATCGGCATCTTTGGTCCTAATCTCTCTGATCCCGATCAAGCCTGGGGTCTGCTCACACAGGCCCTGCTCCCAGTCGGCCTGATCGGCGTCATGATCATCGGTATTCTCGGTGGTAAGCTGGCGACGCTCGGCGCGCAATCGGTGGTGCTCTCCGGCCTCGTGGTGAAAAATCTCTATGAGCCGCTTTTCCCTGGTAAATCTCAGTCACACTACATGGTGGTCGCCCGCCTCACGGTGCCCGTGGTGCTCGCACTCGGCGTCGGCGTTGGCCTGTACCTCAACAGCGTCGTCGCGCTGCTGAAATTTGCGATCGTGCTGCTCGTGATCTGGGGCGTGCCGATCACGCTGATCTTCCTGTGGCGCCGCGTGACTGAAATCGCTGTCCGCATCCAGGTCCTCGCTACGCTTGTGCTGGTCGCCGTGATCCCGTGGACGGTGCCCAATATCGCTTCGCTCGCGCAATCCCCGGAACTCACCGTCATGACGCGCGAGCGGGTCATCGCAGTGGCCGCGAAGGCCACCGCCGCTGATGTCGCCGCCGGCCGCGCCCAAGTCGTGGGCGAAGCTATCCAGCGCACGCAGCGCACGGAACCGATCTCGGTCTTTTTCGAAGAAGGCGTGGTCCTCACCAATCCCAAAGACCCGACCTCGCCCAAGACCGGCAAGGGTCTCTTCCGCACCGAGGTCTATCTCGTTTCCCTCTTCGGCGTCGACGTGCATGGCTTTAACGGGGCGCAGCTCATGACCACGCGCTACGTGGTCGACGCGTTGTTGCCGATCTTGCTTTTAATCGTGATCAGCCTGCTGACGCAACCGACCGAGCGCACGCGCGTCGAACGCTTCTATGTGCGGCTGCAAACTCCGGTCGGACCCACGCTGGAGGACGACGCGAAGGCCGTGCAGGCCAGCTATCAGAATCCGACGCGCTACGATCACCTGAAGCTGTTTCCCAAGACGAACTGGGAACTCACGAAGTGGAACCGGCAGGACACCCTCGGTTTTCTGAGCTGCTGCGGACTCGTCATCGTGGTCCTCGCGTTCTTCAAATTTGTGCTCGTTATCGGTAGCTAACTTCACGCCATGTCCACCCCACGCCGTTCCTTCCTCAAAACCCTCGCCGCGGCGGGCGCCTTCGCCGCACTGCCCCAATCCCGTGCGACCGCCCGGGCGGCCGATATCGCGCCGTTTCCCCTGGCCTCGACTCTCGTGCGCTCCTCCCGGATCTCCGCCCTCGTCAGCGGCGGCACCATCACCAAAGACGGCAAACTTCTGCCCGGGGTGAGCGCTGCCCACAAGCTGCACTACGGCACGCGAAAAAACGTGCTGTTGATTTTGCACGCCTCGATTCCCGCCGACCGCGATAACGCCGAAAAAAAACTCCAACCTTTGCTCGCCGCGGACGGCTACGCTTCGGAGTCCCTACATCATTATTCCGGCAAGGCCGCGTTAAAAAAAATCGAAGAAGCCGATGCGTTCATGGTCGGCGGCGGCGATACGTTTCTGCTCCTGCGTGAGCTCTATGAAACGGGCCAACTCGCGCTCTTGCGCGAACGCGTCCTCGCCGGTGCCGTGTTCAACGGCTCCAGCGCGGGCTGCAACATCGCCGGTCTCAATATCGGCTGCACCAATGACTTTCCGGTCGTCGACGTGCCCAGCCGCGCCGCACTGGGATTTTTCCCCTGCGTGTTCAATCCCCACCATCCGAAAGTCGGCGAGCCTGAGTATGCCGCGCGCACGTCGAAGATCCGTGGTTATCGTCGGATTAATCCGCAGGAAATGGTGCTCGGGATTGGTAACGGCGCCGTCGCTCGCATCCACGCCGGTAAAGTCACCGTCGAAGCGGGACCGATTTTCCTCTACTCAGGCGAAACGATGCGCGAACTCCCGCTGGGCGTCATCCCCGAGCTCACGCAGCTCGTGAGCTGAGTTTTCCCTTATTGCGCTTTTTCTGCCTCGCGCCGTTGGGGTCGCGCGGCGGACTCCGGTCGCTCGGGCTTGTAACAGCAATTTCGCGTCCGGTCCTCGCGTTTGGGGACTTCTTCGTTTCCCTTAGCGCGAGATGGTTCCTGCTCACTCTCAATCTCCGGTCTTGGCGGTCGCTGGCGTGATCAAAAATTATGGGGCGCGGCGCGTGCTCGACGATGTTTCGTTCACCGTCGGCGGGGGTGAACGCGTCGCGCTCACCGGGCCCTCCGGCAGCGGCAAGACCACGTTGCTCAATTGTCTGGGTGGCGTGGACCGGCCCGACGCCGGGGCAATCAGCGTTCGTGGCGCGCCGGTGCACGCCCTTGATTCCGTGGCGCTGGCGCGATTGAGGCGCTTAGAAATCGGCACGATTTTCCAGTTCTTCCACCTCCTGCCGACGCTCACCGCGGCCGAGAACATCGAGATTCCGCTGCAACTCATCGCCGTGCCTGCGGCCGAGCGCGCCGTGCGTGTTGCGGCCGCCCTCGATCGCGTAGGGCTCTCCTCGCGGTCCGAGGCCTTGCCGGGTCAACTCTCGGGCGGCGAGCAGCAACGCGTCGCGATTGCCCGCGCGCTCATCCATCGCCCCGGTCTGGTGCTGGCCGACGAGCCGACGGGTAACCTCGATTCGGCCAACGGCGCCAACATCCTCGCGCTCCTCCGTGAACTCAGCGACGAGACGGGTACGGCGCTGGTGTTGGTTACGCACAGCGAAGAAGCCGCCGCCATTTGCCATCGCCGCATCCAACTGCGCGATGGCCGCATCGTCGCCCATTGATGAATGGCTCAGTGATCCGCCTCTTGCTGCAGCGGTTCTCGCTGCGTCATGCTCGGCTCGCCCCGCGCGCCTCGTGCTTGCTCGTCGGTATTCTCGCGCTCGGCGTGGCGGTGTTTGTGTCGATCCGGTTGGCGAACCGCGCGGCGGTTTCCAGTTTCACGCATTTCACGGATACGCTCACGGGCCAAAGTGATCTTATCGTGCAGGCGCCGGCGGGCACGTTGCCGGAGAGCGTGCTGCCGGAGTTACGGGCGGCGCTGGGTGCGCGGCCGGTGCATATCGTGCCGGTAGTGGAGGCCACGGCGGCCGAGGCATTCGCGGCGGGTGAGGCGGCGGGATTTGGACGCAAGACCTTCACGCTGCTCGGCGTCGATCTGCTGGCGCTCGCGAATCTGGCGAGCCAGAGTAACGTGGAGCGGGGTTACTTTGACCAAGCGCAAGGGCAGGAGGTCGGTGGGCGCGGTGCGCGGGGCGACGAGGCGGGAGCTGGAGATTTTTGGCGGGCCTTTGCGGCGGGGCCGCAGGTGTGGGTGAGTGTGGCGCTGGCGCCGACGCCGCCGAAATCGCTCGCGTTGGTGTTCGACGAACGCGTGCGGACGCTGCCGGTGGCGGGAGTTATTCCAACGGCGAAAGATGCGCCGCGCGTGCCGGCGAACTTGCTGGTGCTGGATTTGCCGCACCTGCAACAGATCACCGGGAAAGTCGGGCGCGTGGACCGCGTGGAGTTTCTCGTCGAGCCCGGGCCACGGGCGCCGGAGCGGCGGGCCGAGTTGCAGACCTTGCTCGAAAAACTCGGTGGTGACCGCTGGATCGTGACGACGCCGGGGGCGCGGCGGGAATCGGCGGAGACGATGACGCGAGCGTTTCGGCTGAACCTCACGATCCTCTCACTGATCGCGTTGCTCGTGGGGCTTTATCTCATTTTTCAAGCGCTGGACGGCGCCGTGGTGCGGCGGCGCACGGAGATCGCGATCTTGCGGTCGCTCGGCGTGGAGGAGCGCGCCATCCAGCTTGCTTGGCTAGCCGAGGCCGCGGTGCTCGGGTTGCTGGGCGGCGCGCTGGGCGTGCTGCTCGGCTGGGCGGGCGCGCAGTTTGCGGTGCGGGCGGTGGGGCAGACGGTGAACGCGCTCTATTACGCGACGACGGTCGAGGCCGCATCGCTCGCTCCCGGTGAACTTGTGCTCGGGCTGGGTTTGGGCCTCGGCGCGAGTTTGGTCGCGGGCTGGTGGCCGGCGCGACTGGCCGCGAGCACGCCGCCGGCGCAGGTGTTGCCGCGCGGGGCGCCGCCGGCGGCGGGCGGGCGCTGGCAACGGAGCTTTGCGCTGGGCGCGGTCTGCGTGGTGTTCGGGGTCGCGCTGGCCCAACTGTCGCCGTTGCGGCTGGACGGCGGCGGACGGTTTCCGCTGGCGGGTTATGCGGCGGCGTTTTTTTGGATTTTTGGCGGCGGGTTGATGGCGGGTTGGCTGTTGCCCCTCGCGGCGCGTGGGGCGCGGCCCTGGGGCGTGGCATGGGCGCCGGCGCGGATTGCGTTGAGCCATTTGCGTCGGCCCTCGGGGCGGCACCGGTTGTCGGTGGCGGCGTTGCACTGCGCGGTGGGGATGGCGGCGGGCATGGCGATCCTCGTGGCGAGTTTTGAGCTGACGGTGCGCGGGTGGATCGTGCGCTCGTTGCAGGCGGACCTCTATATTGCGAGCGCGGGCGCGCAGAACGCGTCGATGGACAATTTTATCTCTGCGGCTGCGGCCGAACGACTGGCGAGTCACCCGGCGGTGGCGGACGCAGCGCGGTTCACGGCTTATCCGCTGGAACTTGACGGTATCCCGACGCTGCTTTCGGGCACGGACCTCGGACTGATGCACGCGCGGAGCGATCTGCCGTGGGTGACGCCGCCGCGCGATCCGGTGATTTGGCAGGCCGAGCGCAACGCCGGGCTCGCGCTGGTGAGCGAGGCATTCGTGGAACGGTTTGGGAAAAAGCCGGGTGACACGTTGCGCCTGCCGACGCCGGGTGGTGTGCGATCGGTGGTGATCGCGGGGGTCTTCGCTGACTACGGCAACGAGCGTGGTTCTATTCTCGTGGACCGGACGCACTTGAAGGCTTGGTTCGCCGATGCGCGGGTGACGAATGTGAGCCTGTGGCTGAAGCC
>CAJAFD010000431.1 GCA_903938935.1 uncultured Opitutia bacterium | reverse complement strand
GCGTTCATAGCGCACCCAATCGTTGCCGGTCGTGAGCGAGGCACCGCCGAGGCGCGCCGCGAGGGCGACGACGCGGGGGCTGGCTTGGGGAATGCGCCGCAACGCATCGCCGATCGCGGCGCGCACGGCGGGGCTAGAATCGGTGAGGAGCGGCGGAGCGAGCGCGAGCAGATCGGCTTCCGCACGCGGATAAGCGCCGAGGAGACGCGCGGCTTCGTGGCGGAGCGTGGGCGCGGGATCGGTCGCGAGCTGGCGTAAAAGCGGAGTAGAAATCGGCTGGAGACTTTCGAGCGCCCAGAACGCGGCGAGGCGGCGATCGTTGGGCGCGCGGCGGTCAGCGGCGATGAGGGCGAGATCGGGCGCAAGGGCGGTGGCGCGGCGATCGACGATTTCGAGCCAAGCCAGACGCGAGACGAGGGCGTTGGGGCCACCGAGTTGGGCGAGGAGCGCGCGGTCTTCGAGACGCGTGAGATCGGGCGGCGGCGTGCGGCTTTGGTCGACGTGACGCACGCGCCAGATGCGACCACGGGATTTGTCGCGGTCAGGGTGCGTGCGGGGGACTTCGTTGTGGGAGATGATTTTGTTGTACCAATCGACGATGTAGAGCGCGCCATCGGGGCCGAAGTGGATCGCGACGGGGCGAAACCATTTGTCGGTGGTTGTAATAAAGTCGGGGAGTTTTTCGTACGCGTAGCGCGCACCGTCGGCGGTTGGCGTGGCGCGGACAGCGTTGATCGTGTTGGTGATCGGATTGGCGAGGAAGAAGACCTTCGCGCCATCGGCGGCGGGCGCGCCGTAGCGGCGGAAAAGGCCGTCGCTATCTTCGGCGAGCGCGAGGCCGCTGAGGCCGGTGCCGCCCATCTGCGCGGGCGGGAGCGGCGGCGGCATGAGTGGTTGATAAGGGCGCAGGCGATCTTTGGAACCCGTGGCGACCCAGATGCCCGGCTCGTAGGGAATCACGGGATAACCGATGTCGTTCGCCTCCTGCATAAACGTCTCGCCCTCGCGCGAGGTGACGAGGCCCCAGATGTTGTTCGGGCCGGCGGAGAGACTTTCGAAGTTCGCGCCGTCAGGCGTGAACCGGCCGAGTTTGCACTGGTTGAAGGGAATCTCCGTGGCGCCCGTGGCGAAGACGCGGCCATCGGGGCGTCGGACGCTTGAGTAATTAAAAAGACCCTGCGCGAGAAAAATCTGGCCGCCGGGTTGACGGAGAAATTGATGCGGGAAAAGGTGCGAGTCCTGCGTGCCGAAGCCCGTGAGGATGACGTCGTGACGGTCAGCGCGACCATCGGCGTCGGTGTCGTGATAGAGGCGCACGTCGGCGCCGTATTGGACGAAGGCGCCGTCTTTGTAGGGCAAGAGCCCGAGCGGCATCACGAGACCATCGGCGAATACGCGGGGTGGCGCGGTGATGGCCGCTTGGCCGGGCGCGGGCGCAGCGTAGGGCGCATCAAAGACGACGACTTTATCGCGGCCGCCGGCGGCGAAGAGCGCATCGGAAGCGAGTTTTTGTTCGTTGCCGTCGACGGGATATTCGAGGGCGGTCATCGACCAGAGCCGCATGCGCGCATCCCAAGTGACGGTGATAAATTTCCCGAAGCCGGCGGTCTCGGCGGCAACGAGTTCAATTTCAAAACCGGCGGGTACGGTGAAGGAGCGCCGTTCTTCCTCGGGCGAACGCGGGCCACTGGAAACGGCGTTGTAACTGATGTCGCGGGGCGCGGGAGCGGGCGCAGGCGTCGGCGCGGCGGCGGGCGCGGATGGCGCGGGCGCGGCGTTGGTTTTCGGAGCGGCAGGTTTCGGCGCGGCGGCAGGTTTGGGCGCGGGCGGCTTGGGGTGGCCGACTTGGTCCCACGTCGGCGCGCCGGGCGTGGGCGGGAGTTCGTCGATCACGATGTCCTTGAACTGCGCGAGCGCAGGGCCGCCGCTGTGAATCTGAAGGCCGATGTGCCCGTCGAGCGCAATGGTCGGATCGGTCTCGGTGTAATCGAGCGCAGCGACGCCGTTGAGCCACGAACGCAGGCGCGGGCCTTCGACGCGGATGCGGTACTCGTTCCAATCGCCGGGGCGCACGACCGAGGCGACGGCGGCAAGTTGGGCGGATGTGGCGATGACCTTGTTGCGCCGCGATTCGTCGTAGAGTTTGCCCCACCAGCCGTCGCCGGCGTCGACTTGGTAGCCGGACATCTCAGTAGATTGCGGCACGCGCAGGCTGCGGATTTGCACGCCGCTGTTGATGAAGCCGATCTTGGGGTCGCCGGTGAGTTTGATTCTCAGGCGAAGCTCGAAGTTTTTAAACGAGCGCGTGGTCGCGAGAAACTGGTTGTGCGGAATTTTCGCGGTGGCCGAGCCGCCGGTGATGGCGCCGTCTTGGACGCTCCACCATTTTAAATCGCCCTCCCAGCCGGCGAGCGTTT
>CAJAFD010000430.1 GCA_903938935.1 uncultured Opitutia bacterium | reverse complement strand
TAAATTCAATTTCCTGCGCCGCGAAAGCCGGAATCGAAAACAAGGCCGTCTCAATCGCCACGCGCTGCACCGCCACCGCGCCGTGCCAAAGCACCGCATCGCCCGCTCGGATCGTTACGCGCATAGGATTCAACGCCGCCACTTCGCCGCTGAGCCGCACCGTCACGGGATCTTTTGAGGTATTCGTCAGCCGAAACCGCCCCGGACCACTGCTCCAACGCCACTGCCGGCGGCCATCGCCTTCCGCCCCATACCAACCCACCCCACGCTCCCATTTTATCTGGGTGCGCACCGCACGTTCACCGCTCACCACAAAACTTTCATGCGGAGGCGCGTTGAATTCGTTGACCCCGACGATGGCCGAGAGATTGCCAAGCGCCAAAACCGCCAGCCACCGACGCCCACGCGGCACCAGTACGTTAAACGCGAGCATCATGGGCAGCAGCACGCGCGTCGCCGCGCCCGGATAACCTTCCCACACCGGTTGCGCGATAAACAGCATCATGACCGCGAAACTCGCCCCGATGCGCCACCACATTTTTTTTGGCTGACGGTGCAGTAAAAAAAACGTCGCCTGCGTCACCAAGGCCACCAGCACGAGCACATTGCCCACGAACTGAGGCTCGATATTCCCCGCGAATAATTCGGTCACAACCGTCGCACCCTTCTCGACCAACCCCGCTAGAGGCAGTGTAAAATTCCCCAGGCCGGCGTCGTGATTGGGGCCAAGATGCCAACGCACAAAACCGAGCCACGCGGCAAAAGGTAAGATCGCCAGCGCGCCCCAACTCGCTGCCACGGCCCACGCCCGCCACCCACTCCCGCGTGGCGGGATCAACGCCGTGCCCGCGAGCAAGCTCGTTTCCTTCGTCAAAAGCGCAGCCCCGAGCGCGACCATGGCTCTAGGTTTGCGACCGCGCTCAAGCGCCACGACCATCAAGGCCACCAGCAAAAGACCCGGCGCATCCGCGAGCGAATTGCGCACGCTCATGCACATGCCGTGGGAAAATAAAATACCCGCCCAACGCAGCAGATTGCCCGCATTGTCCGGCGGCAACCAGCGCAACAGCACCCACGCGAGGGCGAGCCATACACCAACATTTAATAGCGCGAAAATCTGCACGATCCATTCCGCCCGCCCAAGACCCAGCGTCCAAGCGACCCAACTCGGCAAAATCCGCCGCGCTCGGTAAGAGGGATTATCAATCGACTGCTTGAGTTGCTCGGGTTCATCGAGCCACGGATGCAACGCGAGCTGGACGTAATACGTGCCATCGTAGCCCCACGAATCCTCGATCGCGTAATGGGGCACCGCCCGCAATCGCGGGACCGCCCGCTCGTCGGACTTAGCCCCGATCGATAGCAAACTCGTAAAACCCGAACCGGGAACATGGAAGCGCGCCACCAAGCCCAAAAACGTCAGCGCCAAAACCAGGTAAGCGAATCGAAAGCGCCAGCGCCATACCGCCATCAAAGCCCTTTTCATGCGTGCGAGATGCGCTGCGCCGCGCGCTTAAGGGTTGTCCGGTTCGTAAACAATCTGTCGCATCACAAAACCACCTTCCGGCATGTCAAATCCGAACCCCAGTCCTTCCGCTGCCCCACGCTGGTTTGCGTGGCTGGCCGCCGTCGCACTGTTGGTTTACGGCGGTTTTTTGGGCGCGTATTTTACGCCCGTCGCCGGCGGCTCCGATTCTTCCGGTTATCTCAACGCCGCCCGATTGCTCGCGCGCGGCCAAATCACGGCGCCGATGCGGGATTTCTCCGGACTCACGGCGAGCTCGGCCACGCAGTTTCAACCGCTCGGCTTCATCGCCGAACCAGCCCGCCACCGGCTCGTGCCAACTTATCCGCTTGGCCTGCCCGCGCACCTCGCGATCGCCAGCACGTTGTTCGGTTGGACGATCGGGCCGCTACTGTTAAGCGTCGGGGCCGCTTTAGCCGCGATCGTTTTGATGTACGCCATCGCTCGGGAATGCGCCATCGCGTGGCCCCTCGCCGCCGCAGGCGCGGTGATGCT
>CAJAFD010000429.1 GCA_903938935.1 uncultured Opitutia bacterium | reverse complement strand
TCACCTTCCCCCATGATCACCAACCCACTTACCGATGTCGTTGGCCTGCGTGTCAGCGGCATTTTTCCGCCCGGCAAGGAGCCTTCGATTCGCACGCTTCGTTCCTGGACGAAACTTCGGCGCATTCCCCACCACAAGGTCGGGCACTTCGTCTACTACGACACCGCCGAGGTGGCTTTGCACATTCGCACCAAGCTGAAAGTGCCGCCGCGCGGCGAGTGAACGGAAACCAACTCTACTGCGCGCGAATGCGCGTGCAGCTAAGGCCCGTCGAGATCGCCGGGCAGTGGCACCACGTCCGCTGACACGCGAAAGCGCAATGCGTCGATCAAGTCGGCGATCGGCTCCAGTTCCGCCAAGGCGAGCTGCGCAGTGTCTGGCGACCAGTGCCACCCGAATCCCGGTTGGCAGCTGAGCATTCGTCCGGCGGCGCGCAATTCCCTCATCAGCCGGAACGTGGCGACGGTATCGGCCGACGCGGCCGGCGTTCCGCCTGTGCGGCCCGCCAGATGGGAGCGGATGCGCCGGCGCAACTCCGCCGTCGAAAGTTTTTCTACTTCGGCAAGCGCCAGCCATCGTTCGATTTCACCTGGCTCGGCGAACACAAGTCCGACCTCGCAGTGATGCGTCCAACTCAAAGCGTCATGGCGACATGACACGGGAATTCGTGCGCACACGAGCTTGGCATTGCGGAGGGTCCCGGCATCGAGCCCGGCGGCCGCGGCACACTCGGCAATCCAGCCACGTCCTTGGGCTTCGTGGTGAACCAGCATATCGCCCAGCCATGCCGTCAAAGTCTGGCGTGCGCCCATAGTCGTGCGGGCAAGCCTGATCACATGGGTCACGAGCCCGCGCCAGGTGTCTGGGTTCATTTGTGGCGCCAGCGCCAATCCGATGCGGGTGGCGCGGATGATGCCGGCGGCGGGCAGAGCAGCGGCGAGTTGTTCAACCTCAGTAGGCATCCGAGTATTGCATGGGGCGCGGTGGCAGGCCGAGCCGGTGCTGCGTCGCGAGAACGTGCTGTCGGAAGCCCTCCGGCGAGAGCCCGTGTTTGCTCGCGTAGTCACGCAGGCTGAGCAGATCAAATTCCGCAACGCCGGTGGCATAGATCAAAGCATCGACGGCGAGGTCGCGATCCTTCGCGCCGGCAAGTTCATAGACGAGATCACGCACCGCTCGCACCGCGCAATCGTCGTTGTTGGTGACAACTCCGAGCGCCTGGCGCAACTCGTCGAGCAGACCCTGCTGCTCGCAGTCTCTCAGAATATCCCGGACGCTGTCGCCGGCCCCATCGCGAGATGGCGCCGCCAAATTGCTGGATCGCTGGAAGGTGCGGTCAAGTGGCTCGCGCATGGATACGGGTTCGCTAACATTTAGACTGGCGCGCCTCGCAATTGTTTCAGCCGTTTCAGAAATGGCGTGATTCGCCGATCAAAAGTCGGATTTGTCCGGCCCGCACTCGCACCGGTTATTTCGGCGGGCGGTCGGCGGCGAATTCGGCGGCGGACCGGCGGTCATCGGCGGCGGGCCGGCTAAGATTCTTAGGGGTGGCGTGTCCTGACTGAGAAAATCAAAGGAGTGCGGCGAATGCCGTTTACGGAATGCGTTTCGGTTTACGCATCCTGAACACTTGGAAAGAAAATTTGGAGTCGTTTTGGCGAGTGCCGGGATCACTTCG